>JAEZSJ010000128.1 GCA_023443985.1 Verrucomicrobiota bacterium
CGCCGCGCCAGGAGTAGATGCTCTGCGCGTCGTCGCCCACGGCCATGATCTGGTGGTTGCCGCTCATCAGGTCGACGATCTGCGACTGGATGATGTTGGTGTCCTGGTACTCGTCGACGAGCACGTGCTGGAAGCGGCGGCGGTAGTAGTCGGCGACGTGCGGCGCCTTCTTCAGGATCTCGAGCCAGAACTCGAGGAGGTCGTCGTAGTCGGTGACCTGCTGCTTGAGCTTGCGGGCGCGGTAGGCGGCGGGGAAAGGTGCGAGCGCCTCGATCAGGTATTCGTGCTGTGGATAGAAGCGGGTGATGGTCTCGGCCAGGGGCGTGCAGGTGTTGCGCGCGAGGCTGAGCATGGAGAAGAGCACACCCGGGCGCGGGTGCTCCTTCTGTTTGAAGAAGCCCTTGTCGACCTCCTCCACCGTGTCGCGCAGGAAGTGCTCGGCCTCCTCGGCGTCGAGGATGGTGAACGAGCGGTCGAGCCCGAGGACCTCGGCGTTGGTGCGGAGGACCTTGTGGCCGATGTGGTGGAAGGTGCCGCCCCAGAAACGGAACGACTCGATGCCGGTGAGCTCCTGGACGCGGTGGAGCATCTCCTTGGCGGCCTTGTTGGTGAAGGTCAGCAGGAGGATGTGCGAGGGCGGGACCGCCTGTGACAGCAGATAGGCGACGCGGTAGGTGAGCGTGCGGGTTTTGCCCGAGCCGGCGCCGGCGAGCACGAGCACGGGGCCCGGCTCGGCGGTCACGGCGGCGTACTGCTCGTCGTTGAGCGAGGCGCGGAAATCGATCGGCGGGAAGCCGGGATCGAAGGGCGCGGGCCGGGCGGGCGGAGGAGCATCGTCGTCGAGCAGGAAATCCATGGCGAAGCCGCCACCCTCGTGCATGCGGCGGCGGAGGAAAAGGGGAAACTGCCCGGGACCCCGTGGCACTCTATTGTTCGGGCGGCTCCGGAGGTGACAACGCAGGGCCGCCGTGTACCTTGGTGCCACCCCAACCCCACGATGAAACACCGGACTATTGGTTGTGCTTTGATCGCAATCGCGATGGCCGTCCTGGCGGCTTCGCCCGCCTCCGCAGAGGAGGCCAAACCGAAGAACAAGACTCTGGTCGACTTCACCTCGCAGGATGTCGAGCGCATCGGCGCCGACGTCCGGGTCAACAAGCGTTACGCCTGGGCCAGCGGCGACTGGGAGAAGAAGATCGTGTTCCTCGAAAACCGCGGGCTCCTGCTCGATCTCGCCGGCGGCAAGGGCAACATGGGCGGCGACAAGGCGGCCAAGCTGGGAAATTTCGAATACGCCTACCTGATCATCGTGATCGGGAACCGCAACGAGGGCGGCACGCTCGGGGTGAAACTGATCGATGCCGACGGCACCGAGGCCCGGTGGAACTTCCCCCTGGCCGCCAAGCCGATCGGGACGGCGCTGGTCTGCAAGATGCCGCTGTCGCAGCCGGACATGGAGGAGAAGCCCGGGAAGAAGCCGGGCCTGGACACGAACAGGATCAAACACTGGCAGATCACCGGCGACTGGCAGGATCGGAAGTTCGAGGTCCTGCTGGTCCGGCTGGGCGCCGCCTCGTAGGGCGTGGGCCGGTTGGCGGGCCCGGGCGGATACAGCTCGGGCCCTTTTAGTCGACGCGATTGTGCTGCTGCCACGGGTCGTGGCGCAGGTCGAAGTGCAGCCACGGGCGCCCGTCGGGCGTGAAGACATGGAGCTCGTCGCGCGAGCGCCAGCCGGACCAGGGATGCGGGCACTGCTTCTCGAAGGGCGGCGCCGAGGGCATGCTCACCGGCACCGAACGATCGGCCTCGGCGGGCAGCCGCCGCAGGTCCGCGCCGGGCCAGCTCGGGGGCAGTTCGGCCCCGGCCAGCCGCAGCGCCGTCGCCGGCAGGTCCGCGAGGGACACCGGCGTGCGGATGCGCCCCGGTGCCGCGCCGGGCCAGTGCGCGAGAAGCGGCACGCGGATCGACTCCTCATGGGGCCAACCTTTGCGGAACAGATCGTGCGCCCCGTGCATGTCGCCATGAACCGAGGTCACGAAGACCGCGGTGCGGGCGAGATCGACGCCGTCGAGCAGCCGGCCGATTGCACGATCGGTGGCCGCGATGTGCCGGTAATAGCCGGCGAGTTCACGCCGGGCGACGGTCTCGGTGTCGCCCCCGCGTGGCACATTGGGCGCCAGTTCGAGGGCGGCGGGGTCCACCGGCACGATGTCGGCCGGGGTGGCGGCGGCGTAGGGCGGGTGGGGCGACTCGAGGCTCACCACGACGAAGCGCGGGTGCGGCGGCGGCCGGCCGGGGGCGCCGCGCAGCCAGTCGCGCGCGCGGCTGCAGAGGATGTCGGCCTGGTAGCCGCGGAACTGCACCGGCGCCGGCAGCCGGGTGCCGTGGAGCCACGGGTCGTTGAGCAGGAAGCCGCTCTCGAAGCCCTCCCAGAACTCGAACCCGGCGCGGTCCTCCGCGGGGATGCATTGGCGGGCGTGGGTCTCGCCGACGAGCGGCGCGGAGCGGTCGCGCTCCGCCAGGTGCCATTTGCCGAAGAAGGCCGTCGCATAGCCGAGGGCGGCCAGCCGGCGGGCGACCGAGTCGGCCGCCCGCGGCAGGGGGGCCCAGTAGTCGTCGACTCCATTTTCCGGCGACAAGAGGCCCGTGAGCAGCACGGCGCGGGCGAAGGGCCCGAACGGGTGGTTGCTGAAGGCCTGCTCGAAGACGACGGCGATCCGGGCGAACGCGTCGAGGTGGGGGGGGCGGGCGTTGGGGTCGCCGGCGAACCCGCAGGCCTGCCCGCGCCATTGGGTGGCGACGAGCCAGAGGATGTCGGGGCGGTCGGCGGG
>JAEZSJ010000160.1 GCA_023443985.1 Verrucomicrobiota bacterium
GGGCGGAAATTCCCGCCAATTTCGCCTCGCTCCCGACGCCAAAATCGGTCGACGCGCAAGGTGGCCCCGGAGAACTGCCCGGGCGGCGAAAAAACCTGGATCTGGTCGGAGAAACCAGTTGACGGAAATTTCCGCCAGACCCATATGTTGTGCCCTCGAATTTGGCCACCCACAACGGGTAGTGGTTAGCAACTGGTAAATAACTCGAAATAACTTTGTGTGGCCAAACCTCCCGGTCTGCCGTTTTTCGCCGCCGATCGCCCGCCTTTTTCTCCCTCCCCGCCGCCTCGCCTGCCATGCACCACTCCCTTGCCAACACTCGTCGCTCGGACCGCCGCGGTCCCGCTGCGGTCGTGGCCGGCGTGTGGTCGGGTGATGCGGTTTGGAGCACCCCCGCCGCCTCCATTCCCGGCGGCGTCCGAACCTGAACTTCTGCGCGAGCACCCGACGCCCGCGTGGCGTCGGGTGCTCGCCTTTTCCAACCCCGACCTCGTAACGCCCGACTGCTCATTCCTGGGATGACACCGCACTCCAGTCTCGAGCATGACCTCGCGCTCAAGCGCTTCGCCACCGCCCCCAAGGACCGGAAGCCGAACTACCCGTGGCGGGATGCGGTGCGCGAGCAGCGCGCCGTGCTGCCGGAGGTGCAGGTGCTCTGTCCGCAGGGGCCGGAGCCGTTCGACCTGGGCGAGATCGCCGACACGGTCGGCAAGTCCCTCACCACGCTCCTGCTGGCCCGCGGCGAGACCGCGATCTTCACCGAGGCGCACAAGGAGTTCGTCGCGCGCATCGCGGAGGAGGTCGCCCAGAATCTCACCACGGCGGCACTGCGCCGTCGCCCGCTGCGGGTCGACCTCGACGAGCTCTACGTGCTCGTCGAGAAGACGCTCGTCGACAACAACGCCTACGATGTCGCCAAGAGCCTTCTCTACACCCGCGGGGCGAAGCTCGGCACCGACCGCGTCTCGTGCAGCACGCCGGTCCGCCTGATCCGCCGCAACGGCCACGTCGTCCCCTGGAACGAGGCCAAGATCGAGATCGCCATCCGCAAGGCGTTCCTCGCCCTCCAGCAGAATCCCGCGCCCGCCGCCGAGATCGCCCGCGCGGTCACCGCCCGGGCGCTCGCGACCCGCGAGCCGTTCCTCCACATCGAGGAGGTCCAGGACGTTGTCCAGGAGGAGTTGATGCGCGCGGGCCATTTCAAGATCGCCGAGGCGTTCATCATCTACCGCTCGATGCGCGCCGCGGTGCGCGGGCAGGAGACCGCCCCGGCGCCCGCCGTGGCGCAGCCCACGATGATCGTCGTCGTCCGCCCCGGCGGGGACACGTTCCTGTGGGACGGCCACGACCTCCGCCTGCGCCTCGAGTACGCGGCCGCCGGTCTCGAGCTGCCGCTCTCCGCCGACGAGCTCGAGCACGAGCTGCGGCGTTCCGTCTACGACAACATCTCGCAGTCCGACCTCGCCGCCACGGTCGCGCGCAACGCCCGCGCGCTCATCGAGCGCGACAACGAGTTCGCCCGTTTCGCCGGCCGCCTCCAGCTCACCTATCTCTACGAGGAGGCGCTCGGCTGGGACATCGTGCGCGACGGCATCAACCGCCTGCGCGAGTTCCACTGCCGCGTGTTCAGCGAGTACCTCTTCGAGGCCGTCGGGTTGGGGCTGCTCCAGCCGCGTCTCCTCGAGGCGTTTTCGCTCGAGCAGCTCGCCGCTGCGCTCGATCCGGCCGCCGACCTCGCGCTCGACCTCGCCGCCGTCCAGACGCTTGCCGACCGGTTCCTCCTCGCCGCCCGCCGCGATGGCGCGAAGTTGCGCCAACTCGAGGTGCCCCAGTTCCTGTGGATGCGCGTCGCGATGGGGCTCAACTGCGAGGAGCGCCGGGGCCGGGATGCGCGCTGCCTCGAGCTCTTCGAGCTGCTCAAGTCCCGCCGTTTCCTGCCCTCCGCCGCGATCCTCGCCCACGCGGGCACCCCGAAGCGCCAGCTCATCGCGCACTACGCCTATCAGGTCGAGAACCGCCTCGAGGGCGTGATGCAGCACGCCATCGCCGACAACGCCTACCTCGCTGTCCGCGGCGGGTCGCTCGCCGGCGCGTGGACCGCGGTGCAGTCCGCCGAGCCCGAGGGGACCGAATTTGCGACGCGGGGTCTCTCCGCCTACCTCGACCTGCATCGCGCGATGCTCGCCGCCGTCGGCCCGGTCGACGGTGCGGCGTTTGTCGAGACCTGGCATGCCGACCTGCCGGGCCTGCTGGCGGGCGCCGCCGCCTCCTCCTCCGGCCCGGCGCTCGTGCTCGCCCACTGGGTGCCCGATCTTTTCCTCCAGCGCGTGCTCGCGGGCGCGGAGTGGACGCTCTTCCGCCCGGCCGAGGTCGCCGACCTGCCGGCGCTCAGCGGTCCGGCCTTCGCCCGCCGGTACGCCGAGTACGAGGCGCTCGCCGCCGCCGGCGCGCTCTGGAGCCGCCGCCTGCCCGCCGCCGAGCTCTGGCGTGATCTCGCCCAGGCGATGCTCGACGGGCGTGCGTCATTGGCGTTCAAGGACGCATTTGCGCTCCGGGCCGCCCAGGACCACGTCGGGCCGCTGCACTCGCCGACGTTCGCCACCGAGTTTGCGCTCAACACCGCGGCGGGCGAGACCGCCTCCGCCGTCCTCGGCGCGGTCGCGCTCGACGGCCATCTCGACGCCGCCGGCGCGTTCGACTTCCCCGCGTTGCGCCGCTCCGTGCGGGTGGCCGTGCGGGCGTTGGACAACGTGCTCGACCTGCACCGTTTCCCGACCGAGTCCGCCCGCCGCGCCGCGCAGCAACACCGCCCGCTCGGCCTGGGTGTGATGGGGCTCTCCCGCGCCCTGCACCTGAAGGGCCTCGCCTTCGGCTCGGCCGCGGCCGAGGCGTTCAACGACGAGTGCCTCGAGGCCCTGGCTCACGCCGCCACGGCCGCCTCGGCGGAGCTCGCTGCCGAACGCGGCTGCTATCCCACCTTCAAGGGCTCGAAATGGGACCGCGGGCTTCTGCCGCCCGACACCGCCGCGGCCGCCGAGGCCGAGCGCGGCCTCCTGGCGGACCTGCCCGCCGGCGGACAGCTCGACTGGGCCCCGGTC
>JAEZSJ010000118.1 GCA_023443985.1 Verrucomicrobiota bacterium
GCTGGTCGCGGATGCGCACGATCTGCCCGACCGGGCTGGTCCCCGGGAAAAGCGCATCGGCCACGTCGAACCCCAGCACGACCACATTGCGGCCGCCGCGCGACTCGGTCTCGTTGAAGAAACGCCCCTCGAGCATGTCGCCCCGCCCGATCCGCGGGAACTGCGAGGTCGTGCCGAGCGTGTAGACGCCGTTCACCGCGTAGTCGCCCCGGAAGACGTTCGTCATCATCTCGTCGCAGGGGACCGCAAGCTTGAGCGGCAGGTCCGGGTGCGCGGCGAGGTACGCGTTGATCTGTTCGGCGTAGTCGGTGCGGATCTTCGGCCGGTTGTGGAAGTTCCACCAGTCTTCGATGTCGCGCCACGGCCATTTGGTGACGTAGAGGATGTCCTCGCCCACGACCGCGAGGCTGTCGTTCACCCCGCGGTCGATGCCGCTGACCGCGCTTCCCATCAGCGTGATCGCGACGATGCCGATGATCACGCCCAGGGCGGTGAGGAACGACCGCATGCGGTTCGCGTGGATCTGCTGCCCCGCGATCCGGACCGACTCGGTGAACTCGAAGAGAAGGCGCTTCACGTCGATGACGGGTTGCTGATGGCGGGATGCGGGGGCGGACGGGCTCAGGCCTGGGCCGCCTTGTCGCTCTCCACCACGCCGTCGCGCAGCCGCACGATGCGCCGCGCGTGGCGGGCGATGTCCTCCTCGTGCGTCACCAAGACGATCGTGTTCCCGCGTGCGTAGAGCACCTCGAGGAGCTGCATGATCTCCTCGCCGGTCCGGGTATCCAGATTTCCCGTTGGTTCGTCGGCGAGGATGATCGAGGGATTGTTGATCAACGCCCGGGCGATGGCCACGCGCTGGCGCTGGCCGCCCGAGAGCTCGTTGGGCTTGTGGTGCATGCGGTCGCCGAGGCCCACGTTGCGCAGCCCCTCCATCGCCCGCTCGCGCCGCACGTCGGCGGAGATGCCGGCGTAGATCAACGGCAGCTCCACGTTGCGGAGCGCGTCGCTGCGCGGCAGCAGATTGAAGGTCTGGAAGACGAAACCGATCTCCCGGTTGCGGATGTCGGCCAGTTGGTCGTCGTCCATGTGCGCGACGTTCTCGCCGTTGAAGAAGTAGTCGCCCGCGGTGGGCGTATCCAGGCAGCCCACGACGTTCATCATCGTCGATTTCCCGCTGCCCGAGGGGCCCATGATGGCCACATACTCGTTGCGGCGGATCTGCAGATTCACGCCGCGGAGGGCGTGGATCGTCGAGTCGCCCATCCGGTAGAGCTTGGTGATGCCGCGGATGTCGATCACGACCGCGCCGGGCGGGCGGACGGATCGGTCGGCGGCGGGCAATGGGGCGGTGCTCATGACGGCGCGCTCACTTCTTCTCGACGGAGGCCGTCTTCGCGCCCTCGGTCCCCGGCTTCGTGGACACCAGTATCTTCGAGCCGTCCTTCAGGTCGCGCGTGATCGCCCCGTAGCTGCCGGAGACGACCTCCTCGCCCTCCTGCAGACCCGCGGTGACCTCGATGTGCGTGTGGTCGAGGATCCCGGTCTCGACACCGCGCTGCACGACCTTGTCGCCTTGGCGCACGAAGACCACTCGTTGCAGCCGGTCGCGGTCGAGGCGTTCCTGCTCCCGGCGCTGCGCATCGCTCACGGCGATCGCCGCGCCGGCGCCCTGCCGCTCGGCCTTCTCGCGCTCCCGCTCGGCCTGCAGCTGCTCCTGCGTCTGGTTGGTCTCGCGCACCCGCGTCGTCACGCTCTGGATCGGCACCGCGACAGCGTGCTCGACCGTCTTCGTCATGATGTCGGCCGTGGCGCTCATGCCGGGGCGCAGTTGCATCGCCGGCTCGCGCACGCTGATGCGCACCTCGAAGTTCGTCACCTCGTCCTGGGTGGCGGCGCCGGCCGTGCGGGCGGTGTTCGCGATTTCGCGCACCGTGCCGAGCACCTCACGGCCCTGGAAGGCGTCGACCCGCACCCGGGCCTTGTCACCGATCTTCACGTTGATCACGTCGTTCTCGTTCACGTTGACGCGCACCTCCATCTTCTCGAGGTCGGCCACGCGAAGGATCTCGGTGCCGGAGAACTGGCCGGTGGCGACGACGCGCTCGCCGAGCTTGCTGTTCAACACGCTCACGGTGCCGTCGCGGGGAGAGAGGATGGTGGTCTTGGAGAGGCGGTCCTCGGCCTGGCTGAGGGCGCTCTGGGCGCCGAGCAGGTTGGCGCGGGCCGCCTCGACATTGGCGCGCGCGACCCGCACGGCGGAACGGCCGGCGTTGTATTCAGTCTCCGAAACAAGCCCGCGCTGCCGCAGGGTCTCGGTCTGGACAAAATCGAGTTCGGCCTTCTCGGCCTGCGCCTCGCCCTGCAGCAACGCCGCCCGGGCCGCGGCGACCACCGCCTGCTGCTGCTCCACCATCGCCTGGTAGTAGTCGGGCTTGATGCGGGCGAGCAGGTCGCCCTGCTTCACCTCCTGGCCCTCCACGATCGGCAGCTCGATGATCTCGCCGGCCACCTCGCCGGAGATCTTCACCTCGACTTCGGGCTGCACGCGGCCGGTCGCGGACACGAGCTGGGTGAGGGTCTTCACCACCGCCTTCTCGGTCGTGACGGTGATCGGGCGCGTGCCCCGCGCCTTGCCCCCGGCGATCGCCAGCACGGCGATGATGGCGACACAACCGCCGATGATCCAGTAGAGCTTCTTGCGGCTCTTGCGGGGTTTGGTCGCGGGGGAACGGAGCGGAGAATCGGGCGAGGCCATGAGCGTGACTATTGGGGTTTGCTGAATGCCGCCATCGGACTGCGGTGTCAAAGGTCACCGAGCCGACGGCAGGCGACCGTGACGATCGGCGTGACAAGGGGACAAGCGGTGCCGAGCGGTCCGCGCGAGCCGGGCCGCGGTGGCGCCCCGGCTCGTGAACCGGATCCGGCCCGCGGCTCAGTGGCGGCCGCCGCAGCCACAACCACCGTGGCCGTGTTCGTGGCCCTCGTCGTGCCGGTGGCCGCGCCCGCCACAGCAACCATCGCCGTGTTCGTGGTCGTGCCCCTCGCCATGTTCGTGGTGATGATGCTCGTGGCCGTGGTGGTGATGGTGGCCGCCCTCCGGGTGCGCGTGACCGTGGTCGAGTTCATCCTGCCGCGCGGGGCGCACGTTGAGCACCTCCACGTCGAAGATCAGATCCTGGCCGGCCAAAGGGTGATTGCCGTCGAGTGTGACCTCGTCGCCCTCGATGGCCATCACGGTGACGATCGCGGCGTGGCGATCGCCATCGGTCTGGAACATGTCGCCGATGTTCAGCTTCTCGACCGGGAGGCGGTTGCGGGCGACCTTGCGGACGAGCTCGGGGTCGCGTTTGCCGTAGGCCTTCTCGGCGGCGACCATGATCACGCGCTTGGTGCCGGCGGGCAGGCCGGTGAGCGCCTCCTCCAGACCATCGATGATCTGGCCGGAGCCCTCGAGATACAGGATCGGCTCACCGCCGATGGAGGCGTCGAGCAACTGGCCCTGGTGGTTGCGGAGTGTGTAGTGGAAGGAAACGACAGAACGGGTCATGACGGTGGAGGTTGCGGGCGCCGGAGCCGGACAACTCGTCCGGCTGGCCGCCGCCCGGCAGGCAGGTCCGCAGGTTCAGGGGTGGCCCCGAACAAGCGCAAGCCCGATCAGGGGGTGTCGAAGACCCAAGAGCCTCGCGGTCTCAGTTCGGCAGCCCGCTCGTCGCCTTGAGCCGGATGGCCTGGGCATCAGCGTTGTGCAACTCCTCGAAGAGGCGCTGCACCGATGGATAGGCCTCGGCGCGGAATGTCGTGATGCAATTGCCGCCCAACACAAAATCACGCCGGTACGTCAGCACACGGCTGCGGCGGTCGAATTCGACGCGGTAGCTTGCCCCGAGCGCCTTTCCCCCGTCACCCACCACGGCCGGCGCGCGGGCGTTATCCAGGTCGAAGCCGTCCGGCAGCACGATCTCGATGTCGTCATGCTCCTGCCACGCATACGGAAACTGGATCGGATACTTCCGCTGCGGCTCAACGAACAACGCCGGTTGGCCGCTCGCGAAGTACGACGGGGCGAACGCCAGCCGCCCTTCGCTGCACGCCGCAAAGTTGCGAACCACGACCCGATACCGCACAGCCAGCGGCAGCTTACGGCTGTGCAGATTCGCATAGGAAAGGGCCTCGACCTCCGCCCCGGGCAGGCGCTTGACGAGCGCCGCCATGAAATCGGCCGCGGCCTTCGACTCATCTTGTCGCCAATAGCGTTCCTTCCGTTCCATCGCGAGATGCCCAGTGTAGGTCTCCTCCACTTCCCCTTGGAGTGTGCCATCCGGCAGGAGCGTGAAACGGCCTTTCCGCTGCAGCTGGGACGACTCGGCCCGCCCCACCGGCAGTCGTATGAACTCGCCCTTCTTGCCGTCGCAGCGGTACGCCGACGCCCCCTCGCAACGCCTATCGATCATGCCATACGGGACCAGATAATCGCCCGGCGAGAAACAGCGCCACACCCCACCGACCTCGACGCCCGCCGTGCGCAAGCTCAGATGGGGAAAGCCGTATGGCATCTGGATGTGGGTCAGCTGCGATTTCGGGGCATAGGCCCAGAGCTGAACGCGGTACCCGGCGGCGCGGGCCAGCGCAGCGAACAGTAGTGTGTTCTCGTTGGGTCCGCCTGCACGCGCAGCCAGCACTTCCGGTGCAGCCGAAAGCGGTCGGTTGTACCGGCGCCGCTGCCACTGTTTGGTCTCCTTCAACGGGTCCTGCTTGGCCGCAAGCGCCTCCGCCGAATCGTCCCACCTGAAATTGAGTATCTCCTCCTGGCAGAAGTCGTACAGCCGGCGGAGTTTCTCGTCGTCGGTCTTCGCCCCTTGCAGGAGTTCGGCGCACTTGGCCCGGATCGCGGCATCCGGAGCCGTGCGGTTCGCGAACCGTTCCGCCATCCAAGTGCGCCACATCGCCCACTGGGCTTCGCTGTTTCCTTCGGGATGGATCTGAAGCGCGGACAACCAGACGCGATGATCCAGTTGCGCCGGCATGAGCGTCTCGGGTTCAAACGCCGGGAGCTTGCGCATCACGACATCGCCTCCATCCGGCCGGTACTTCACCTCGGCATCGGGACAGTTGGCCCAGGAGATGAACATCCTCGGGGTTCGAGCACTCCCCAATGTCTGGCGAAACGCGCTGCCCACATGATTAAAGTACGAGAATCGGAACTCGCGCACCGGCATCGACTCCTGGGGATGGAGCGCCCGGATCGGAGTCATCTCGTAGAAACGGCTATGGTGTTTCTTGTCCTTGATCGTGCGTAACCGAAATTCGAACATGTCACCAGGACTCGGGCTGGGGAGCCTGAATTTCAGGCGCCGCACAGGGGCGCCGTTCGCCCCGATTGTATCGCAGTTTTCGATCTCCTCCGCGGACAATTCCCGGGAGGTTCCATCGGGGTGCAGCACGCGCGCGGCGACGTCGCTCACCTCCTGTTCCATCGGGTAGATCGCCTCGATCGCCCCGAGACGCGCCGCTGCAGCCGCAGTGTAGATCTTTGCCCGAAAGAAGCGCTCCGTCTCCATCTGGGCCGGCTCGATCATATCCATCGGCCTCCCTCCGGGCATCAGGTCGCCACGCTCCTCCACCCTG
Organism: Verrucomicrobiota bacterium; assembly: GCA_023443985.1. Lineage (GTDB taxonomy): Bacteria > Verrucomicrobiota > Verrucomicrobiia > Opitutales > Opitutaceae > CAJCBL01. The sequence goes on from JAEZSJ010000118.1 coordinate 5,629, forward strand.
TACGTCGACAATAGCACCTCGGCATCGGCGCCCGGAAACGCCGCCGACTCCTTCGCCTCGAGATCCGCCGGAGCAACCGGCTCCCACTTGGCGGCCCGCGCACCGGTCGGACCGGCGCACAAGCCGGCCAGCAAGAGCACTCGAGCAGCGACGCGCAGCAGGCGCGCGTGGCCATCTTGGAGAAGCGATGGGGCAACAATGCGAAGGCTCATTATATCCGATACTCGAAGACGCGTGGGCGGGGGTTCGTCGTCTGACTGCGCGAACTCCAGATCGTACTCGCGGCATCGAAACACCGCTTTGCTGTGACACACACCGACCGACGGGCGTGAGCATGTTGGTGCTGCCAGATGGGAGACGAGCGAAATACACCAGCCGAATACCTTCAACCGCCCTCCCCCAGTCCTCCGTCCACCGCCCCCGCCTCGACTTCACAACGCCGCTTCAATCGCAGCCGCCACCTCCGCGACCAGCAGGGGGATCGGGTTGCCCTTCATGCTGCTCGCCGCGGCGGCCTTCTCGACCAGCGTCGCCACATCCTCGCCACG
>JAEZSJ010000281.1 GCA_023443985.1 Verrucomicrobiota bacterium
CCTACCTGCGCCCGCTCTACGACGCCATGCACGACATGCTCGACCGCGAGGATGTCGCCAAACTCATGGAACGCGGCGCCATCGAGATCGCCCCGCTGGCCTACATGCGCGGCCGCACGCTCTCCAACTGCTTTGCCATCCTCGACGAGGCCCAGAACACCACGCCCGAGCAGATGATGATGTTCCTCACCCGCCTCGGCGAGGAGTCCCGCATGGTCATCACCGGCGACATCACCCAGATCGACCTGCCGCGCACCCGCCAGTCCGGCCTCGCCCAGGCGCCCAAGATCCTCGGCGGCATCAAGGGCGTCGAGTTCCACCATTTCACCGGCGGCGATGTCGTCCGGCATCCGCTCGTCCAGCGCATCATCGAGGCCTATGAACGCCACCAGAACGCCGGCGCCTGACCGCGCCGCTCTGGCTGGACCACCGCCGCGCTTCCTGCACACACTCCGTCCAGTGCCCGCCCCCGCCCGATGAACTGGCTCGCCCGTCTCCTTCGCTCGGTGCTCCCGCCGGCCCCCGCGGCCGCGCGCTTCGAAAGCTCCCCCCTGCTCCGCTTTCTGGAGACCAGCCGGCTTGTCTCCGCCGCCGTCCTCGCCGCCACCGTGCTGGCGATCGTCGCCGTGAGCTACATCGGAGTCTCGCCGATCGCCCTCCCGCTGCAGGAGAACCAGCTCGCCAGCGTGCGGATCGTCGCCGCGGAGACCTTCACCTACACCAGCGCCCTCCGCACCCGCCTGGCCCGCGAGCAGGCGGCCGAACGCGTGCCGCCGGTGTTCCGCGTCGAACTGGCCCCCCTGGAGCAGTTCGCCGCCCACCTGCGCGAGTTCGGCGCCGAGCTCGACCGTTTCGAACAACAGTATCTGCCCCATGACTCGATCGCCCGCGCCGAGTCGCTGCGGGAGCATGCCTCCGCCCTCGCGGTCATCGTCGAGGCCTTCAACGTGCGCGGTCCCTATCACGTCTCGCCCGAGGACATCGCCACCGTTCTCCGCCTCGGACCGGCCCGCCTCCGCTTCGCGCTCTTCCAGAACGGCCTCGCCACCCTGCAGGAACTCTACCGCGAGGGCATCTACGACAACGACCAGGACCTCGTCGCCGCCGCCAACGGCGCGATGACCGCCTATCAGGTCCGCGGCGCCGACGGCTCCATCGTGCAGGCGCGCGTCCAGTCCCGCGAGGACGCCCTCACCATCCTCCGGATCAACCTCAACGCCGAGGGCGTCGGTCGCGACGGCGCCACCGCCCTGTTCCACCTGTTCCGCAACGGCCTCACCACGAACCTGGTCTTCGACTCCGCCGCCACCGGCGTCCAGCGCGCCCGCGCCGCCGCCGCGCAGAAGGAGGTCGTCGTGACCGTGCAGAAGGGCCAGCTGCTCGTCGAGCCGGGCGCGCGCATCACCGCGGAGCAATACGAGCAGCTCGCCGCGCACCGCCAGTTCCTGCTCAACCAGGGCGGCGTGCAGGTCTCCGGCTATCTGCAGCTCTTCGGCCGCATGCTGCTCGTGCTCGCGATGGTGCTCGCCGCGGTCATCTACATCCGCCTCGAGGACCGCGCCTCCCTCACCAGCAACACCCGCCTCGCCCTTCTCGGCCTGGTCATCGTCCTCAACCTCTCGCTGGTCCGCACCGTCTTCCAGCTCGGCGAGATGAGCGTGTTCGTGCGCAACCCCTCCCTCGCCGCGATCCTCCCCTACCTCGCGCCCACCGCCCTCGCCCCGCTCATCGTCGCCGTCCTCCTCGGCACCGGCCCGGCCATCATGATGGCGCTGGTCGTCTCGCTCTTCACCGGCGTGATCTACGGCAACCGCCTCGACATCCTCGTGGTCACGTTCTTCGCCTCGATGGTCGGCATCTTCGCCTGCCGCCGCGCCCGCCAGCGCAGCCGCGTCATCCGCGCGGGTTTCCTCGCCGGCCTCTCCGTCGCCGGCTTCGCGCTGCTGCTCGGCGCCGCCGAGAACATCGGCACGGACAACCGCGACGCCGTCGTCATCGTGCTGCGCCAGATGGGCGTCGGCCTGGGCGTGGGGCTTTCCACCGGCATGGCCGTCGTGGGCCTCCTGCCCCTGTTGGAGATGCTCTTCCGCCGCACCACCGACATCACGCTGCTCGAGCTCACCGACTACAACCACCCGTTGCTCAGCCGCCTCCAAATCGACGCGCCCGGCACCTACCACCACAGCCTGATGGTGGCCAACCTCTCCGAGAACGCCGCCCAGTCCATCGGCGCCAACCCCCTCGCCTGCCGCGTGTGCGCTCTTTTCCACGACATCGGCAAGACCGCCAAACCGGAGTACTTCACCGAGAACCAGCGCGACCGCACCAACCCGCACGACGACTGCAGCCCGCACGCGAGCGCCGCGATCATCCGCGCGCACATCGCCGAGGGCGTCGACCTCGCCCTGCGCCACCACCTGCCCCATCTCGTGCTCGACGCCATCCGGCAGCACCACGGCACGACCCTGATCCAGTACTTCTACCAGCGCGCCCGCAAGGAGCTCCGCTCCCCCCTGCCAGGCGCCGCCGAGAACGGCGCGGCCGCCCCGGCCGACGTCCCCGAGGCGCCGTTCCGCTACGACGGCCCGAAGCCGCAGACCCGCGAAAACGCGATCCTCTTCTTCGCCGACTGTGTGGAGGCCGCCTCGCGCTCGCTCCGCACCACCACCCGCGAGAGCCTCGCGGAGCTCGTCGACCGCCTCTTCCAGGAGCGGATCGACGACGGCCAACTCGACGAATGCCCGCTCACCTTCGCGGAGATCGCGAAGATCAAGACCAGCTTCGAGTTCACGCTTCTCAACATGCTGCATTCGCGCATCGCCTACCCCGCGCCCGAGGCCCCGGCGGCGAGGCCGCCGGAGAAGCCCGCCACCACCCCGCCCAGCCCCACCGAAGATGCCCGCGAGAAACAGTCGCCCCGTTAAGGTCTACAGCGGCCACCCCAGGCTTCGCTTCACCCGCCCCGCCGTCGCCGCCGTGATCCACGCGCTCGACGCCGCGGCCGCCCCCGCCACCGACTGCCACCGCGGCACCTGGCGCCTCACGCCGGGCGAACTCTCCGTCGCCTTCCTCACCGATGCCGCCCTCGCGCGCCTGCACGGCGACTTCATGGACGATCCGTCCACGACCGATGTGATCACCTTCCCCGCCCCCGACACCGACCACGGCCTCGCCGGCGAGGTCTGCATCTCCGTCGACACCGCGCGGAACTACGCCGCCCAGCACGACCACGCGTTCGCCGAGGAGCTCACGCTCTACCTCGTGCACGGCTACCTCCACCTCGCCGGGTACGACGACCGCACCGCTGTCACCAGGAAACAGATGCGCTCCGCCGAACGCCTCGCCCTCGCCGCCGTGCGCGCCGCGAAGAAGATGCCCGAGTTCGCCTTCGGCCGGTGAGCGCCTCCGAGGGCCCCGTCCCGCAGCTCACTCGCCCACGACCAGCTCCGCGTTGCCCCGCAGATAGCGTCGCAGGCTCTCCAGCAGTCGCGCGACCGAGTCCGCGTCGATCCCGCCCAGTTCGACGAGCGGCTCGTTGAGCAGACGCCGCGCGTGCGCGAGATCGCTGCCCCGCAGACTTGCCGCCCAGTCCTCCTTCACCGGGTAGCCCTCGCTGCGCGCGAAGGAATACAGCGCCTTCAGCGCCACCGCGTCAGCCCGCCTCCCGTCGCTCCAGGCCTGCAAGGCCGTCCCGAGGAGCCCATGCACCGCCGCCCGGCTGTCCTCGTGCACCTGGTTGCGCGTGAGCAATGCGGCGAAAGCCGAAGCCTCCCGCAGCGCCGCGAAGCTCAGCCCGATCCCGGCGAAACGCCGCAGTACGCGCACCTCGCCGAAGAACCACGTGCGCCCCTGGTTGGAACTCGTGAGCGTCGCCGCCACCTCGTCGAAGAGATCGAGCGACACCGCCGGTTGCCGCGACGACAACCGCTGGAAGCACCACAGCTGGCCGGCCTCCGGACTGAGCAGCAACACCTGTTGATACCGGTCCTGCGCGGGCGGGCGCTGGAGGATGAACCCGGTGGTCTGGAGCATCGGCCCGGCCACGGCTTCACTGGGGGGACGGGATGCCGCCGACCGACACCGGCGCCCCACCCGCCGGTCCGCGGCCTGGCTCGCCCGGCAGCACCGCGCCGCCGGAGATGATGAACTTCATCCCTTCGCGCACGCTCATCGCGAGCTCACGCACCTCGGACCGTGGCACGAGCAGGAGAAAACCGGAGGTGGGGTTCGGTGTGGTGGGCACGAAGACGGACACCAGGTCGCGCCCGGTCCGCTCCGCGGCCTCGCCGCCGGAGTTGTTCGTGAGGAAAGCGATCGCGTAGGAGCCGGGCCGGGGGAACTCGATCAACACGACCTTCGAGAACGCCGCGCGGTTCTCCGCACCGAACGTCTGCACGATCTGCCGCACCGCGTTGTAGAACGCGCCGATGCCCGGGATCCCCTGGATGAACCGCTCCGCGACTTCGCCAAAGTAGCGCCCGAGCACCCAGCGCGAGACGAATCCGAGCGTCGTGATGAACACGACCACCATCACCGTCGAGAGGATGTTCCACACCAGCGACAAGCGCGGGTTGTCGAGCCAGTCCGCCGGCACCCAGAAGAAGAAATAGCTGCTGAACGTCCCGCCGACCTGCGACACGAGCCACACGAACACGATCAGGGTGACCGCCAGCGGCGCGAGCAGCATCAGGCCCGTGAAAAAGGCGGCGCGGGTCCGGCCGAGAAGGGACGTCTTCGACATGCCGCGCCACTCTGGGCCGCGCCCCTGCACCGGCAAGGGGAGAACGCGCCCGCCGCACTCCGGCACGTCGTGGGCCGGCCACCCGGAGATGGAGCCCCGGCCGGCGAACACGGGCGTACAAACAAGCGGGGCCGGACGGTGAGTCCGGCCCCGCGAAAGGCGTGCCGACGAGCGCTCAGGCCCGCCGGCGGAGGTGGCGAGCTCCGTTCACTCGCCGGCCGCGCGTGGATACGCTCCGGGCGTGGTCGCGTCCGCCGCGCTCCAGCCGAGCAGCTTCTGCACATCGGCGGGCAACGTGTCCGCGGGGACCTTCACCTCGAAGCTCGGCACCAGGTCGTAGTTCTTCAGCTCCAGGCTGCGCAACACGGAACCGGCGTTGAGCTCGAGCTCCTGGCTGCGGCCCTCGTAGGCGGGCTGCACCTGCCGGAACGCGGCGAGCGTCGGATACTCGCGCTGGGTCTTCTCGCCCTGCGACGGGCTCCAGACCACCAGCGCGCCGGGCAGCGCCGTGCCGCTGCGCACGTAGACGTTCCCGTCGAAGGCCTTCACATGCGGCATCGTCAGTTTCTCGGCCAGATGCTGCGGCTGGGTGAAGCGCACGAGCGGGGCCGTGAGGGGCGAGCCCTCCGTGCGGTAGCTCTTGTCGGGCAGGCGCAGCGCCTGGCTGGCCACGAACAGGTTGCCCGTGAACACGTGGTCCACGCGGGCGTCGACATCCGGGCCGGTGGAGGGATGCCAGCCGAAGTGGTCGCCCTGTGCGCTGCGGCCGTCGCGGTCGAAGGCCGCCCCGGTATTCACAAACGTGTTATGATGGATCCGCACGCCGCTGCTGTTGAGCACGCGCACGCCGTTCTCGCAGTTCACGAACACGTTGCCGGCCACCGTCGCGTTCTTGGAGATCTCGTAGAAGAAGCCCTCGATGCAGTCCTCGATCCAGTTGTCGACGAACACCGCGTCGACGTTGCCCACGTCGTACCAGATGCCGTTCGAGTCCGGCTGCTCGACCACGACGTTGTCGCGGCAGACCACGCGGTACGACTGGTTGAAGATCTTCACCGCCGAGGGGAAGTAGCCCGAGATCTTCTCGACGTTGTTGCGCGCGAAGATGTTCTTCTCGAGCAGGCAGTCCGCCGAGCCGATCACGTAGATGCCCTCGGTGCTGGTGTCGCTGACGAGGCAGTTGCGCAGCGTGAAGCGGTCGCCGCGGAAGTACCCGGCCACGCGCGAGCAGTGCGTGATCGTGCAGTGCTCGATCGTCGTGCCGACCACCTCCTTGCCGAAGGTCGCCGGATCACGCAGTCCCTCGGGTTCGAGCCCTTCGATCTCGAGCGCGCGATAGGCGTACTGGGTGAGGGTGAGGCCGCGCAGAGTGTATCCTTTGGCGTCCGACTTGCGGCCGTGGAGCTCGCCGGTCACGCGGGTGATGGCGCCGTCATGCGCCGTGATCTCGACCAGGTGATCCTTCGGATCGGTGCCGATGAAGACCTGCCCGTTCTCGTAGTCGATGTAGTAGGAGTCGGCGTCGACCTCCCCCTCCCAGCCGGCCGATTTCAGCGGACGCCCGTCGATGAAGACCATGTCGTTGTTGAAGCGGTGCAACGGCGTCTTCACTCCTTCGCGCTCGCGGAACCACCACTCCGCCGGGCGGGCCGGGAAGAGCTTCTTCCAGGTCGTGCGCCAGAGGCCGCTGCGCAGCGGCTTCCACTCGGAGGCCACCTCCGTGCCCTTCAGCACCGGCAGTTCGTCGGCGTGGGGCTGGAGGGTGATGCCCTGGTTGAGCTGGAGACTGCCGACCCGGTAGGTGCCGCCCCGCAGGACGAGCACATCGCCGGTCACCGCCCGTTGGAACGCGCTCGCGAGGGTCGTCGGGGCGGACAGGTTCGCGCCGGTCGCCTCCGCCTTGCCGTCGGGCGCGACATAGTAGACGTGCGCCGCGTCGGCCGGGACGGAGTACCGTTGGCGAATCGGGCCGTAGGGACCGCCCGATGGGGCCGCGGTCGCCGCGGCGGCGGCAAACAACGCGGGCAATACGAGACCGAGTAGACGAGCGACAGCGGCTCCGGATCTGGAGGGGGATGTAGGCATATGCAGGAAGAGCTGCGGGGTTGAGGCTTCACCGGTCCATGGGTAGGCCAAGGTGGCTTGAGGACCGGGTCGCTCACCGTGCCGGTCCCGCCCGGTCCGGCAAGCGGGGGGCCGTGCTAACGTGCGTACAGCGCCCATGCACGTGTTCGCGTTTTGCGCTCCGCGCCGGATTCGGTTTGCTGGCGCCTCCATGACTCCCCGTCTCGTTCTCCCCGCCGCGCTGTCCATCCTGCTGTTCGTCGCCGCGTCCACCCCCGCCCGCGCCGCCACCCCGCTCACGCCGGTGCCCCCGCAGGCCCAACTGCGCGTGGCCGCCGTCCAGATCCGGGTCGCCCCCGACCACCGCGACTGGACCTATCGGCTCGGCGAGCCCGCCAAATTCTCGATCTCCGTCGTGGCCGACAACACCCCGCTGGACAACGCCGCCGTCACCTACTCCGTGGGTCCGGAGATGATGCCCGCGCCGCTACAGGCCGCCACCGTACCACCCGGGGGCCTGATGATCGACGGCGGCACCTTGCACGAACCGGGCTTCCTGCGGTGCACGGTCACCGCGGAGTTCGCCGGCCGCACCTACAAGGGCGTCGCCACCGCGGCATTCTCGCCCGAACAGATCCTGCCGTACCAGACCGAGCCCGCCGACTTCGACGCGTTCTGGAAGACGGCGAAGGACGAGCTCGCGGCGACACCGATCGACGCCATCGCGACGCTGCTGCCCGAGCGCTGCACCGCCAAGGTGAACGTCTATCACGTCAGCTTTCGGGTCCCGAGCCCGGCTTGGATGAAGACGCCCGCGCGCCTCTACGGCATCCTCTGCGAGCCGAAGACACCCGGGCGCCACCCTGCCGTCCTGAAGGTCCCCGGGGCGGGCGTACGTCCCTACGCCGGCGACATCGGGCTCGCGGAGCGCGGAGCGCTGGTGCTCGAGATCGGCGTCCACGGCCTGCCCGTGACCCTCGCGCAGGAGGTCTATGACCAGCTCTACGCCGGCGCGCTCAACGCGTATTGGACATTCAACCTCGATGATCCGCGGGCGTACTACTACCGGCGCATCTACCAGGGCTGTCTCCGCGCCAACGACTTCCTCACCTCCCTGCCGGGCTGGGACGGCCGGAACCTTCTCGTCATGGGTGCGAGCCAGGGCGGCCAGCTCTCGATCGTCACCGCCGGGCTCGACCCGCGGGTCACCGCGCTGGCCGCCACCCATCCGGCCGCCTGCGACTACACCGCCGAGCTCCATGGCCGCGCCGGCGGTTGGCCGCACCCGTTCAAGCCGGAGGACGACGGTACGCCCTCCCGGCACGCCACCCCCGCCAAGATCGCGACCTCGGCATACTACGACACCGTCAACTTCGCCCGTCGCGTGAAGGCGCCCGGCTTCTACTGCTGGGGCTACAACGACGATGTCTGCCCGCCCACCTCGGTCTGGGCCGCCTTCAACGTGATCACCGCGCCCAAGCAGTTCGCCGTCACGCTCGAGCTCGCGCACAGCTACACGCCCGAGCAATGGGAGGCGATCAACTCCTGGGTCTGCGCCACGCTCGGCCTGCCCTAGAGACCGTTCGTATCCGGATTCCGGAGCTCCGCTCACTGCCGTCCCCGCGGGGCGGCGGGCTTGCTCCCTCCGGGCGGTTCACATCAGGGCGTAGAAGCCGAGCCCGATGTGCAGCAGCGCGCACGTGCCCAGCGCCGCGGCCAGGTCGTCGGCCACCACCCCCCAGCCGCCGGGCAACGCCTGCAGCAGGCGGATGCCGAACGGTTTCGCGATGTCGAGCAGGCGGAACACCGCGAACCCGAGCGCGAACACCGCCCAGGCCGGCACGATCGCCGCGAGCTGCGGCCAACCGAAGAAGCAGAACGGCATCACCGCAAACTCGTCCAGAATCACGCAGCCCGGGTCCACGGCGCCGAGCCGGCGCTCGGCCTCGTTGCAGATTCCCACCGCGGCCCAGCAGAGCAGCAGCCCGATCCCGAGCAGCGCCAACGACGGCAGATGCGACAACACGCCGGCGACAAACACCGTGCCGACCAAGGTGCCCCACGTCCCGGGAGCGAACGGAATCCGTCCGACCGGGCCCAACGTCGCCAGCCCCACCACCAGCGCGGTCGGCCAGCGGTGCGGCCACTCCGGTTGCGGCAGGTTCACGATGTTCTCTCCGCGAATACGTGGCGGTACTTCAGCAGGTAGGTGAGACCGGACCAGACCGTCAGCACAACCGCCACCGCGTACATGCCGAACGCGAGATAGTGGCACAGGCTCGCGAACAGCGAGAGATCCCAGGGCGACACCCGTTGCAGGTCGCGGGTGACCATCGGCACGAACAGGAACGTGCCCAGCGCCACGATCTGCATGATCGTCTTGAGCTTCCCCCCCTTCTCCGCGGCCACGACGACCCCCTGCAGCGCCGCCACCAGCCGCATGCCGGTGATCACGAACTCCCGCGTCAGCACGAGCAGGAACATCAGCACCGGCACGAAATGCGAGCCGGCGAGGATGAGCCGCGCATCCGTGAGCGCCACCATCACCCCCAGGACGAAGATCTTGTCCGTCAACGCGTCCATGAAGATCCCGAAACTCGAGACGATCCCGCGCTTGCGGGCGAGGTGCCCGTCGAGCCAGTCCGTGACCCCGCAGAAGACGAACGCGATGAAGGCGAGCGTGGCGGCACCCGTCCATTCGCTGTAGACGAGCAGGACAATTAGGAACGTGAGCGGAATGCGGGAGAGTGTGAGGAGGTTGGGCAGATTCATTCCGGGGCTTTCGCGGAGTTGCGCGCGCAGTGCAAACGCCCCTAACCTCCGGGGCAACTCCGGAGATGCCGCGTCGCCAGATCGCACCCGTCACCACCGCAGCCCCGCAACTCCGTTCCGCCACTTCATGCGCACCTGTATCTTCCCGGGCACCTTCGACCCGATCACCTACGGCCATCTCGATGTGCTGCAGCGCGCCCTCCGGCTCTTCGACCGCATCGTCATCGGCGTCGCCCGTAATCCCGGCAAAGGCCCGCTCTTCACCGCCGAGCGGCGGGTCGAGCTCATCCAGCCCAGCCTCGCGGCCCTGCCGCACGTCTCGGTCAAGATCTTCGACGGCCTGCTCGTCGACTTCGCCGAGGAGGAGGGCGCCGTCGCCGTCATCCGCGGTCTGCGCGCGTTCTCCGATTTCGAGTTCGAGTTCAACATGGCCCTCATGAACCGCCATCTCCGCGCCTCCGTGGAGGCGGTGTTCGTGATGCCCAATGAAAACTTCTCCTACACCAGCAGCTCGCTGGTGAAGCAGGTTGCGCGGCACGGCGGCGACGTCTCGAAGTTCGTTCCGCCCAATGTCGCGGAGGCGCTCCGCGCCGTGTACGCGTCCGCGTAGGAAAAACGCCCCCGCCCGTAACCGGGCCCCCGTTGTCCGCGTCGTGCACCGTGCGCCATCCACCGCGGCGCCCACTTCCCGTTTCTCCACCCATGGCACGCTCCGCTGGTTCCGTCCTCCGCAAACTCGTCCTTCCGCTCGCCGCCCTCGGCCTGCTCGTGGCGCTCGGCCTCTGGTGGATGCGCCGCCCGGCTCCCGCCCCGGTCTTCACCACGACCACCGTCGCCCGCGCGGACCTCGTGCAGAACGTCACGGCCACCGGCACCCTCGAGTCCGTCACCGAGGTTGAGGTGAGCTCCCAGATCTCGGGCCTCATCGCCGAGGTCCTGGTGGACTACAACACCCGCGTGCGCGCCGGCGACGTCCTCGCCCGCATCGACCCGTCCACCTACCAGCAACGCGTCAAGCAGGCGCAGGCCGATGTCGCCTCCGCCACCGCCTCCGCACAGCTGGCCCGGCTCAACGCCGAGCGCATGCGCGACCTCCGCGCCAAGAACCTCGTCTCGCAGCAGGAGCTCGACCAGTCCGAGGCGCAGCTCGCCCAGTCCGAGGCCGCGCTCCTCACCAAACAGGCCTCGCTCGCCAACGCGCGGGTCGATCTCGAGCGCTGCACCATCACCGCCCCCATCGACGGCATCGTCCTCGACCGCGCCACCGAAAAGGGCAAGACCGTCGCCGCCAACTTCAACGCGCCCACCCTCTTCACCCTCGTCAACGACCTCACCAAGATGCGCATCGTCGCCTCCGTCGCCGAGGCCGATGTCGGCGCCGTCGAGACCGGGCAGCCCGTCTCGTTCACGGTGGACGCGTTCCCCGGCCGCAACTTCGGCGGCACGATCTCCCAGATCCGCAATGCCCCGAAGACCGTCTCCAACGTCGTCACCTACGAGACCGTCGTCGATGTCGACAACCGCGACCTCAAGCTGCGCCCGGGCATGACCGCCAACGTCGCCATCGTCGTCGCCCGCCGCGATCGCGCCCTCGCCGTCGCCAACTCCGCCCTCCGCGTCCGTATCCCCGATACGCTGCTGGCCGAGCGCCGCCTCGCCCCGCCGCCGGCGCCCGCCGCCCCGGGCGGCACCCCCGCCGCCAAGTCCCTCACCGACGACGAGCTCCGCACCGCGCGCCGCGAGATCCTGCGCGAGGCCGGCTTCGCCTTCAACGGGCCGCCCTCGCCCGAGGTGCTCGCCAAGGCCAAGGAGATCGCCAGGACCCGCGGCCTCGAGATCGACTTCACCCGCCGCCCCGGCCGCGGCGGACCCGCCGGAGCCGACGCCCAGGGCCCCCGCCCCACCCCGCACGTCCCCGCGGCCCCCATCTCCCGCACCGTCTTCAAGCTGGTCGGCACCGATCCCGCCACCGCCCGTATCCAGCCGATCAATGTCCGGCTCGGCATCACCGACGGTCTCAACACCGAGGTGCTGGACTCCCTCGCTGAGGGCGACGTGCTGATCACCTTCGTCACGACGCCCGCCGGAGGCGCCACCGCCGGCAGCAATCCGTTCGCCCCGCCGCGCATGGGCGGCCCGCGCCGCTGAGCCCGGCCGAGGGCGGGGCCGATCGCCTTGCCCGCCATCCGTGCGCTCCCCTTCCATCCGCCCGCCTCTCGCCTTTCGCCTCCCGCCCCCATGCCCGCTGTCGTCCAACTCGAGGACATCCACAAGATCTACGACTCCGGCGAAGTGCCGGTCCACGCCGTGCGCGGCGTGTCGCTGGACATCAACCGCGGCGAGTTCGTCGCCCTCATGGGCGCCAGCGGCTCCGGCAAATCGACGCTCATGAACCTGCTCGGCTGCCTCGACCGCCCCACCCGCGGCCGCTACCGTCTCGACGGCGCCGACGTCTCCGATCTCGACCGCGACCGCCTCGCCGACATCCGCAGCCAGAAGCTCGGCTTCGTCTTCCAGGGCTTCAACCTCCTCGCCCGCACCACCGCGCTCGAGAACGTCGAGCTGCCGATGCTCTACGGCCAGCACCGGCTCTCCGGCCGCGACATGCGCCGCCGCGCGCTCGACTGCCTCGAGATCGTCGGTCTCGCCCACCGCGCCGACCATTTTCCCAACCAGCTCTCCGGTGGCCAGCAGCAGCGCGTCGCCATCGCCCGCGCGCTCGCCAACAAGCCCGAGCTGCTCCTCGCCGACGAACCAACCGGCAACCTCGACAGCAAGACGTCCGTGGAGGTCATGGGCGTCTTCCAGCGCCTCAACGACCAGGGCATCACCATCGTGATGGTCACCCACGAACTCGACATCGCCCAGTACTGCCGCCGCAACCTCGTGCTCCGCGACGGTCGCATCGTGGCCGATACGATGGTCGCCAAACGCCTCGTGGCCGACGAGGAGCTCGCCAAGCTCCGCGCCGCCGAAGCCGACGCCCGCCTCACCTCCGGCTGATCATGCGCTTTTTCAACACCATCAAGATCGCGCTGCGCGCGCTCCGGCGGAACAAGATGCGTTCGCTGCTCACCGCGCTCGGGCTGATCATCGGCGTGGGCGCCGTCATCGCCACTGTCAGCATCGGCAACGGCGCCAAGAGCCAGGTCGAGGCGCAGGTCGCCTCCCTCGGACAGAACGTCATCACCGTTTTCCCCGGCAACTTCACGCAGGGGGGCATGCGCTCGGGCTGGGGCAGCGCCTCCACGCTCACCAGCGAGGACGCCGAGGCCATCGTGCGCGAGGTCCCCGGCGCCGTCGCCGTGAGCGCCGAGTCGCGCGGCCGGGAGCAGGTCCTCGCCAACGGGCTCAATTGGAACACCCAGGTGCTCGGCGAATCTCCCGACTACCCGTCGATCCGCGCCTGGCCGTTTGCCGCCGGCGGGGCGTTCTCCGATCAGGACGTGCGCTCGATGGCCAAGGTCGCCGTCATCGGCCAGACGGTCGCCGACCAGCTCTTCCCCCACGAGGATCCGCTCGGCCAGACGCTCCGTATCCGCAACATTCCGTTCAAGATCGTCGGCATCCTGGCCTCCAAGGGCTTCAACCTCTTCGGGCAGGACCAGGACGACATCGTGATCGTGCCCTACACCAGCCACATGCGGCGCGTCGCCCGCCGCACGAACCTCAGCTCGATCCTCGTGCAAGCCGTGAGCGCGGCGGAGATCGACAACGTTCAGCAGCAGATCACCGACCTGCTCACGCAGCGCCGCAACGGCCGCGAACCCGACTTCACCGTCCGCAACCAGGTCGAGCTCGCCCAGATGGCGACCGCGACGTCGAAGACGATCGGCGGGCTGCTGCTGGTCGTGGCGATCATCTCGATGGTCGTCGGCGGCATCGGCGTGATGAACATCATGCTCGTCTCCGTCACCGAGCGTACCCGGGAAATCGGCACACGCCTGGCCGTCGGCGCGCACGGCAAGGACGTGATGCTCCAGTTTCTCGCCGAGGCGTTCGCGCTCGCGGCCCTCGGCGGCCTGCTCGGCGTGGCCGCCGGCATCGGCGCCTCGCACGGCATCTCCATCAAGATGGGCTGGCCCATCGAGATCTCCGTCTTCTGGTGCGTGCTGTCGTTCAGCATCAGCGGCCTGGTGGGCATCGTCTTCGGCTTCTTCCCCGCCTGGAAGGCCGCGCAGCTCGACCCGATCGAAGCGTTGCGCTTCGAGTGAGGAAACCGGCCGGTTCCGCCGGGGCCGCCGCCGCGGTTCAGCGTTTCGCCGCGAGGTCCTGGACGAATCGCTCGATGCGGTCGCAGGCCTCGCCGATCTGCTCGTAGCTGGTCGCGAAGCAGGCGCGCACGTGCCCCGCGCCGTTCGGGCCGAACGCGGAGCCCGGCACCACGGCGACATGCCGCGCTTCGAGCAGCTTCACCGCGAAGTCGCGTTCGTCCAGTCCCGTGCCGCCGACATGGGGGAACGTGTAGAACGACCCACGCGGGCTGTGGCACTTCAGGCCGATCTCGTTGAAGCGGCGGACGATGAAATCGCGCCGGCGATGGTACTCCGTGCGCATGCGCAGCACGTCGTCCCAGCCGCGGGTGAGCGCCTCCACGGCGGCATCCTGGCTGACGATCGACGCGCACATCATCGCATACTGGTGCACCTTCATCATCGCCTCGATCAGCGGCGCCGGACCGCAGGCGTAGCCGATGCGCCAGCCGGTCATGGCAAACGCCTTCGAGAACCCGTGCAGGAAGATCGTGCGGTCGCGCATCCCGGGCAGGCTCGCGATGCTGACGTGTTCCCCGTCGAACGTGAGCTCCGAATAGATCTCGTCGCTGAAGACGAGCAGGTCCTTCTCCACGGCGAACTTCGCGATCGCCTCGAGCTGCGCGCGCGAGCACGTGCCCCCGGTGGGGTTGCACGGCAGATTGAGCATCAGGATACGACAGCCCGGCTCCCAGGCGCTCGCCAGCGCCTCGGCCGTGAGCGCGAAATTGTCCTTCGCAAACGTCGGCACCGGGATGCCGTGCCCGTGGGTGAGCGTGACACTCGGGTGGTAGCTCACGTAGCAGGGCTGGTGGAAAAGCACCTTGTCGCCGGGGTTCAGGAACGCCCGGAACGCCAGGTCCAGCGCCTCCGACACACCGACCGTCACAAGCACCTCGTTCTCCGGCCGGTAGCCGATGCCGAAATGTTTGCCCACATACTCCGCGATCGCCCGCCGCAGTTCGATCAGGCCGAGGTTCGCCGTGTAGTGCGTACGGCCCCGCTCGAGCGAGTAGATCGCCGCCTCCCGGATGTGCCACGGCGTGCGGAAATCCGGCTCGCCGATGCCGAGCGAGATCACGTCCTCGCTCTTCATCTTGGCCACGACATCGAAGAAGTCGCGGATGCCGGAGCGCGGCAGATCAATCACGTGACGGGCGACAAAACGGTTCAGATCGCTCATGGCGGCGGAGAACGGGGAGGGGCGTCCGAGGGGAGCCTTACGGCGTGATCTTCAACGGACCGGTCTCGTCCTCGCGCTGCTCCATCAGCACGCCGGTCTCCTTGTAGGTCCGGAGCATGAAATGCGTCGCCGTCGAGAGGACACCGTCGATGGTCGAAAGCCGCTCGGAGACGAACGACGCGACTTTCTGCAGGCTGGTGCCGCTCACGAAGACGAGAAGGTCGTAGGCGCCGGAGTTGAGGTAGCAGGAGTCCACCTCGTCGAACCGCGCGATCCGCTCGGCCAGCCGGTTGAACCCGCCGCCACGCTCCGGCCGGATCTTCACCTCGATCACGGCACGAACCACCCCCGTGTCCTCCTTCGCCAGATTCAGGATCGGCCGCCACCCGAGGAAGACACCCTGCGCCTTCAGTTCGTCGAGCTGGCGGGTGACTTCCGTCTCGGACACACCCAGCACCTGCGCCATCTGCGTGGGCGTCAGGCGGTTGTTTTCCATGAGGAGCTTGAGGACCGGATTCATGACGGCGGGAACGTCGCAGATTCGAGAACGACTAGGCCACCCTTAATTTCAAGACGTGCGGTGGCCGCACCGAGGTTTTCCGCCTTCGCCCTCAAGTTCCCCGCGCCGCCAGCCGATATCAACCCGCTCCCGTCGCAGTTTCCCCACCCACCGGCCCCCCCTCCATGCCCTCCGTCCTCTTCATCGAAGACTCGCGGACGTTCCAACGGTTGATGACGAAATACCTGCCGGACGACTACCGGCTCACCATCGTCGACAACCTCGCCGCGGGCTGGGAGCTGATCCAGTCCGAGCGGTTTGATCTGGTCATCACCGACTTCATGTTCCCGGAGGGCGACGCCTTCGAGCTCATCTTCCAAGCCCGTCATCGTTTCTCGCCCCAGCAGGTCCCGATCATCGTCCTCACCAGCGTCGCCGACCGGTTCCTGATCAGCAAACTCTTCGTCGCGGGGGTGAACGCCACGGTGGCCAAGCCGCCGAACGTCCCCACCTTCCGCGAACTCGTCGCGAAGATGATCGCCGCGCCCTGGGTCCAACGGCCCGATTTTCCCTGCGAGGATGCGCATCTTCTCACCTGGGGCACCGCCGACGAGTTCATCGTGTTCTGCCCGAACCTCAACTTCTTCACGCGCGGCCCCACCCAGCAGGCGGCGCTCGATGCGATGCAGGACCGTATCCATCAACATACGTTGTCGGGCGCATCGATCCCGGTCATCACCACGCCGAAGCAGACGCTCTTCTTCGCGCAGGCCGACTGTCCGCCCCAGGCCTCCTGAGGCGGCGCTCGGCCCCCCGGCGGGCCTGCCGCTCCACCCCGGGCTGGCCGCAGACCGCGCAGGCGCCCACGCCGGACTGGTCCGCGCTCAATCGACCGCGGTTTCCTTCCCCACTGCGGTGACCAGCCGCAGGAACTCCTTCCCCGCGCGCCCCAGTCCGCGGATCTTCGCCCAGGCGCCCGCGATCTCACGGCGCGGCCGGGGCGCGGCCATCCGGCGGTAGACGGGATCCCCCGCACAGGTCACATGTGTGGCCATCGCCGGAATCAGCGAGATCCCCATCCCGGCGCCGACCATCGCCCGGATCGTCTCCAACTGGGAGCTGCGGAAGGTCACCTGCATGCCCTGTCCGCTGCGGGTGCAGAACTGCCGCACCTGGTCGCCCAGACAGTGCCCGTCCTTCATCACGATGAAGCGCTCCGTCTCCAGATCCTGGACCTTCGGCGCCCGCTGCTCCGCGAGCGGATGCCCCGCGGGCACGGCCAACATCAGCTCCTCGCTGAACAGCGACTTCACCTCCAACCGGTCGTTGATGAGCGGCGGACTCGCCAGCATGAGGTCGAACTCGTGCGCGAGCGTGAGCCGCAGCAGCACAGGGGTCGTCTCCTCCTGCACGACGACCTCCACCGCCGGATGCTCGGCCGCGAAACGCGCCAGCGTCGCCGGCAGCAGGTAGGGCGCGATCGTCGGCAACACCCCCACCGTCAGCCGGCCGCGCAGCTCCCTCCGCGCATCCGCCACATCGCGCTTCGCCGCGTCGACCTCCGCAAGGATGCGCTCGGCGCGCGCAAGGAAAAGCCGCCCCTGCGGCGTGGGCCGCGCGCCGCGTTTGAGCCGCTCGAAGAGCCGCTCTCCCAGCTCGTCCTCGAGCTTGAGGATCTGCTGGCTGAGCGAAGGCTGCGAGACATGGCACTGCTCGCTGGCGCGCGAGAAGTTGCCCGTCCGTCCCACGGCGAGGGCGTACCGGAGCTGGTGCATTTCCATAGGCGTTTCCTATCGGAGCCAGTTCCACCAAGTATTTCAACAAATACCTCCGTTGTGGTTTAATCGGCCCCACAAGCCACATGACCGCCTCCCTGCTCACCACTTCCGCCGGTGCCCCGATTGCCGACAACCAGAACGCCCTCACCGCCGGTGCGCGCGGCCCGCTGCTGATGCAGGACTACCAGCTGCTCGAGAAGCTCGCCCACCAGAACCGCGAGCGCATCCCCGAGCGCACGGTCCACGCCAAGGGCTCCGGCGCCTACGGCAAGCTCACCATCACCCACGACATCACCCGCTGGTCGAAGGCCGCCGTCTTCTCGCGCGTCGGCCAGGAGACCGAGTGCTTCCTGCGCTTCTCCACCGTCGCGGGCGAGATGGGCGCCGCCGACGCCGAGCGCGACGTGCGCGGCTTCGCCCTCAAGTTCTACACCGACGAGGGCAACTGGGACCTCGTGGGCAACAACACCCCGGTCTTCTTCATCCGCGACCCGTACAAGTTCCCCGACTTCATCCACACCCAGAAACGCCACCCGCGCACCAACCTCCGCAGCGCCACCGCCGCCTGGGACTTCTGGTCGCTCAGCCCGGAGAGCCTCCACCAGGTCACCATCCTCATGTCCGACCGCGGACTGCCGACCGACTACCGTCATATCCACGGCTTCGGCAGCCACACCTACAGGTTCCTCAACGCCTCCGGCGAGCGCTTCTGGGTGAAGTTCCACTTCAAGTCCTTGCAAGGGATCCGCAACTACACCAACGCCGAGGCCGAGGCCGTCGTCGCCAAGTGCCGCGAGTCGTCGCAACGCGACCTCTACGAGTCCATCGAGCGCGGCGACTTCCCTCGGTGGCGCTTCTGCGTCCAGATCATGCCGGAGCGGGACGCCGAGACCTACCGCTGGAACCCCTTCGACCTCACCAAGGTCTGGCCGCACCGGGATTACCCGTTGCTCGAGGTCGGCATCCTCGAGCTCAACCGCAACCCGGCGAACTACTTCGCCGAGGTCGAGCAGTCCTCGTTCAGCCCGTCCAACATCGTTCCCGGCATCGGGTTCTCCCCCGACAAGATGCTGCAGGCCCGCATCTTCTCGTACGCCGATGCCCACCGCTACCGCGTCGGCACCCATTACGAGATGCTGCCAGTCAACCGCCCGAAGGTCCCGGTCAACCACTACCATGCCGCCGGCCCGATGCGTTTCGATGCCCCGCGCAGCACCGACGCCTACTACGAGCCCAACAGTTTCGGAGGTCCGCGGCAGGACGCCCGTTTCACCGAGCCACCGCTGCGCATCTCCGGCGATGCAGACCGCTACAACCACCGCGACGGCAACGACGACTATACCCAGCCCGGCGACCTCTTCCGCCTCATGACGCCCGACCAGCAGCAGCGCCTCTTCGCCAACATCGCCGAGTCCATGGCCGGCGTGCCCGAGGAGATCATCCGCCGCCAGCTCGCGCACTTCACCAAGGCCGACCCCCGCTACGGCGCCGGCGTCGCCGCCGCCCTGGGATTGAAGCTCTGAATACGGCACCGCCGCCCTCCTACGTTTTCCAAGGCCCACGCTGACTCGATCCACCACCAGCCAGCAGCCACACCGGGCGCCGGTCCCTACCCGGCCGGCGCCCATCCAAACCACCGCCCTACCCGGCGGTGCAATTTCCCACCCGCCACCCCACGACATGCCCGCCACCGCCACCCTCCCTCCTCTCGTGCCGCCCACCGCCGCCGAAGAGCAGCGCTACGCGGAGCTTCAGCTCATGGCGCTCGACTTCGCCCGCCGGGGCGACACCGCCAACCTCGAGGCCATGCTCCGCGCCGGCCTACCCGTCAACCTCGCCGACCACAAGGGCAACACCCTCCTCATGCTCGCCGCCTACCACGGTCAGCCGGAGACGGCGCAGGCGCTCCTCCGGCATGGCGCCGCGGTCGACCGCGCCAACGACCGCGGGCAGACGCCGCTCGGCGGGGTCGCGTTCAAGGGCGACCTCCCGCTCGCGCGCCTGCTCCTCTCCCACGGCGCCGACCTTGAGGCGGACAACGGCCTGGGCATGACTCCAGTGATGTTCGCCGCCATGTTCGGCCGCACCGAGATGGTCGGACTGCTACGCCAGCACGGCGCTTCTCTCCGCCGACGCACGCGGTTTGGGATCTCGGCCGGCCTGCTCGTCCGCCTCGCCCGCGTGTTCGCCGCGCTACGAAACGCCCTGCGCCCCGCCCGCCTGGCCGCCGTGCAGTGACGCGGTCCATCCCGCGGGCGCCATCTGGCACCGTTCCGGAGTTCCGCGCCCGGTTCGCGCGACCTCCAACGGTCCCCTCGGCCCTCCGGCCGGCGCGCCGCCGGGGACAAAACCTCGGCACGCGTACCCGCTAGGCTCCATGTCGGCAGCAGCAGCTAGGCCGGTCGCCTGTGCCGGTCGCAGCCGCAGGCGCGGACTCGCTCGTCAGCTCTGATCGACGCGGGTCTTCAGGAACGCGAGCACGTCCTGAAACTTGCTCTGGTTGCTCGCGTCGGCGGTGACGAGGTTCTCGTGCGCCTCCAGCACCATGCGCGCGTTCTCCAACTCCGAGCGCTGGGTGGTGCACACGAGCGCCTGACCGGCCCCGCGTTCAGCGGGCAGCTCGGCCTCGCCGGTGTCGACCGTGAGCAACCGATGCAGACCCAGATTGCGGAGCAGCTCGAGATTCCGCGGCCCCACCCGGGACACGATCAACGAGCCCGGCGGGGAGAGTTTGCGGAGTTCGAGCGCCGCTCCCGCCAGCACCCCGAGGAAAGTGCTGTCCATGCTCGCGCACTGGCGGAAATCGACGACGAACTTCGTCTTCCCCTGCTTGATCATCTCGTTGAAGAAATCGCGCAGACACGAGCAGTTCATGAACGAGGCGCGGCCGTCGATCTTGATGAGAACGGGACTGGCGAACGCATCGACCAGGAACACGGGCTTGGCGGCGGTTTCCGGCATGGGAAGGTATCAGGGGAAGGACTTGGACTGTGGCCGTGGAGCTGGGGCTAGCAATCGGGCAATCTCAGCCCCGCTTGAGAATTTCGCGCAGCACATAGGGGAGAATACCCCCGTGCTGGTAGTACTCGATCTCGATCGGCGTATCGATGCGGCAGCGCACCGGCACCTCGTCGACCGAGCCGTCTCTCCGGGTGATGCGGAGGGCGAGGTCCTGCTGCGGCTTCAATGTCGGTGAGAGACCGACGACATCGTAGGTCTCGGAGCCGTCGAGCCTGAGCGTCTGCGCCGTCGTCCCCTCCTTGAACTGCAGCGGGAGCACGCCCATGCCGACGAGATTCGAGCGATGGATACGCTCGAAGCTCTGCGCGACCACGACCTTCACGCCGAGCAGGTTGGTCCCCTTCGCGGCCCAATCGCGGGACGATCCCGTGCCGTACTCCTGGCCGGCGAGGACGACGAGCGGCGTGCCGCGGCGTCTGTACTCCATCGCGGCGTCGTAGATCGAGAGGCGTGTGCCCTCGGGCTGGAGCAGCGTGTCGCCACCCTCTACGCCGCCGAGCATCAGATTCTTGATCCGCACGTTCGCGAAGGTCCCGCGGGTCATGATGCGGTCGTTGCCGCGCCGGGAGCCGTAGGAATTGAAGTCCTCGAACGAGACCCCGTTCTCGAGCAGGAAGCGGCCCGCGGGCGAGCTCTTCTTGATCGCGCCCGCCGGCGAGATGTGGTCGGTCGTGACCGAGTCGCCGAAGATGCCGAGGGCGCGCGCCCCCTTGATCTCGCCGATGACGCCCGCACCGGGCCCGAAGTCCGCGAAGAACGGCGGCTCCTGGATGTAGGTCGACTGGCGGTCCCATTCGTAGACATTACCCGTCGAAGCCGGGATCTCGTTCCACTTCGGGTTCTGCGCGGCGAAGTCGGTGTACAGCTGGCGGAAGACCTCCGGTTTGAGCGCGGCCTGCATCTGGTCGCGGACCTCCAGCAGCGTCGGCCAGAGGTCCTTGAGGAAGACGGGGCGGCCGTCGCTCCCCGTCCCGATCGGCTCGGTCGCCAGATCGATGTCGACACGCCCCGCGAGTGCGAAGGCGACCACGAGCGGCGGCGACATGAGGAAGTTGGACTTGATGTTCTGGTGGACGCGCGCCTCGAAATTTCGGTTGCCCGAGAGCACCGACGCCGCGACGAGGTCGTTCTTCACCACCGCATCCTCGATCGCGGGATGCAGCGGACCCGAATTTCCGATACAGGTCGTGCAGCCGTAGCCGACGGCCTGGAAGCCGAGCCGGTCGAGGTACGGCTGCAACCGGGTCTTGGCGAGGTAGTCGGTCACCACCCGGCTGCCGGGGGCGAGCGAGGACTTCACCGTGGAGGGCACCGTGAGCCCGCGCTCCACCGCCTTCTTGGCCAGCAGGCCCGCGGCGAGCATCACGCTCGGGTTGGAGGTGTTGGTGCAGCTCGTGATCGCGGCGATGAGCACCGACCCATGGCCGATCTCGCCATCGATGCGATCGGCGCGCACGGCGACCTGGTCGGGCGTCGGGCGATTGTTCGCCATCTCCCGCTCGGTCGTGAGGCTGGTATCCTTCGCGTCAGAGGCGGCCACGGAGGCCTGCTCCTGGCTGCCGCCGCTCGGCTTCGTCCAACCAGCGCCGGCGACACGCACGGTCTTCGCAAACTCGGCCGCGGTCTTGCCGAAGCCATTCTCGGTGAGCGGCCGGGTGAACGCGGTCGTGAACTCCTGCTTGAGCTTCGGCAGCTCGATGCGGTCCTGCGGCCGCTTCGGGCCGGCGACGCTTGGGACCACGCTGGCGAGGTCCAGCTCCAGTTCCTGCGAGTAGTCGATCTGGCCCTTTTGCGGGATGCCCCACAGTCCCTGCGCCTTGTAGTAGGCCTCGTAGAGCTCGATGTGTTTGTCGTCGCGGCCGGTCGCACGGAGGTAGTGCGAGCACTCGGCGTCGATCGGAAAGAAGCCCATCGTGGCGCCGTACTCGGGCGCCATGTTCGCGATGGTCGCGCGGTCGACCACCGGCAACGCCGCGGCGCCCGGCCCATGGAACTCGACGAACTTGCCCACGACCTTCGCCTTGCGCAGCAACTGGGTGAGCGTGAGCGCGAGATCGGTGGCCGTGACCCCTTCACGCAACGTGCCGGTGAGGTGCACGCCGACGACGTCCGGCGTGAGGAAATAGACCGGCTGGCCGAGCATGCCCGCCTCGGCCTCGATGCCGCCCACCCCCCAGCCGACGATGCCGATGCCGTTGATCATCGTCGTGTGCGAGTCGGTGCCGACGAGCGTATCCGGATAAAAGACACCATTCCCGTCCTTGAGCACGCCTTTGGCGAGGTACTCGAGGTTGACCTGGTGCACGATGCCGATGCCCGGCGGCACGACCTTGAACGTGTCGAACGCCTGCATGCCCCACTTGAGGAACTGGTAACGCTCGCGGTTGCGCGAGAACTCCAGCTCGAGGTTCTTCGCGAGCGCCTCGGCGCTGCCGGCGAAGTCGACCTGCACCGAATGGTCGACTACGAGGTCCACCGGCACC
>JAEZSJ010000388.1 GCA_023443985.1 Verrucomicrobiota bacterium
AGAGCCGTTTGCGGTTGCTCATCGCGCGGTGAGCTGGGGTCGGTCGCGGCCGTGCACCGCCATGGGGGGCGGCCCGCGGCGGAGTACTGCGGTGTGAACGCGGGAGAACGCGCGGCGCCGGGATTGAGCGGATGACTCCGTGGGCTCCGGCTGGTTACGAGCTGGGCGATGCCCCGTTGGTGTCCCGGGAAACGCACTAGTGAAAAGTCTTGCCTAGAACTAGCCGACAGTCGATTTTCCGCCAAATCACAGAAGGTCGAGCAGCTCATCCCCCGCAGCCTCCCCCCGGCAATGATCCTTCCGTCGTACTCAGAACACGTCGTGCGTATTGATTTATCGATCTCTTCGCGGAGGCGTTCGCGCACGCCCAGTCGAGCCCCCGTGGCCTGAGTGCCCATCCCTTTCGTCCGGAGGGCAACCTCCGGCGCGAAGCACAACCCGCATACAAACCCAAAAAGCTATGACAAAAATGACAATGCAAGCCGCCAGAAAGCCCATGGCGGCGCTCCTGCTCCTCGGAGCGGGAACGTACGCGACGGCGCAGACCGCGCCAGCCGCCGATCAGCCGAAGGAAAGTGCGTCGGAGTCGGAGGAAGTCATCGTACTCTCGCCCTTCGTCGTCAGCGCGACGGAGTCGGGGTCTGGCTACGGCGTGAAGGACACTCTCGCCGGCACCCGCGTTCGTACCGAACTGAAGGACGTCGCGTCCTCGATCTCGGTAGTCAATTCCCAGTTCCTGAAGGACACCGGCGCCCGCAACAATCAGGACCTGTTGGTGTACACCACCAACACCGAAGTGGCCGGCACGAGCGGCAACTTCTCCGGCTTGGGCTCCACCTTCATCTCCGGCTTTGCGCAGACGAGCTTCGCGAATCCGAGCACCAACACCCGTGTCCGTGGCGTCGACTCCGCCGACAACACCCGTGACTACTTCACGACGGATATTCCGTGGGACTCGTACATCGTTGATCGCGTCGACCTGCAGCGCGGGCCGAACTCGATTCTCTTCGGCGTCGGCAGCCCGGCCGGCATCGTGAACACGAGCACCAACGGCGCCTCCTACAAGACCGGCGGCAAGCTCGAGAACCGCTTCGGCAGCTTCGGCAGCTTCCGCACCTCGTTCGACTACAACCACGTCCTCCTGCAGGATCAGCTGGCGTTCCGCGTCGCGCTCCTGGACGACGACACCAAGTACCGCCAGGATCCGGCGTTCAACCGCGACCGTCGCGTGTACGCCGCGCTGCGGTTCGACCCCGAGTTCCTGAACAAGGACTGGGGCAAGACCTCGCTGAAAGCGAACTTCGAATACGGCAAGGTGAAGGCCAATCGTCCGCGCTACACCCCGCCGCAGGACAACATCACGCCGTTCTTCCTGACGAGCGACGCCTATGGCGACGCCATCAACCGGCGGTCCTTCGATTCCCTGCAGCTCTGGGCGTCCGCTTACCCGGGCATCACGGGCAGCAACAACCCTGGCAACCTCTTCCTGAACAAAAACTACTGGATCGGCCAGTACAAGGGGCCGGGCATGCAGGTGACCAACAACGCGGTGGCGCTCTATCCCACCGCCGACTCGAGCACCCCCGATTCCTACCAGCAGGCGTTGCCGTACGGCAAATACCTCCCGGACGCCAAGGATTGGGGCGTGCCGTACTACGCCACGATGGGCATCGTCGCCTTCGCGGATTATGCTCGTGAAGCCAACCTGCCCGGCTCCGACGCCGGTGCTTGGAAGGCGTACTCGCTCACCGACCGTTCGATCTTCGACTTCTACAACAAGCTGCTCGACGGTCCGAACAAGCGGGAGTGGCAGGACTGGAAAGCCTTCAACGCCTCGATCGAACAGACCCTGTTCGACAACCGCATCGCGTTCCAGTTGGTGTACGACCGACAGGACTACAATGAGGGCCAGGAGCGGAATCTCAACAACCCCTACATCAGCGTCGACATCAACCGGTATGTCGGCACCTCGCCGATCTGGGATCCGACCGCGACGCTCAATCCGTACGCGGGTTATGCGTTCGTCGGTTCGGGCACCCGCGACTCGGGTGGCAGCTCGCGCGACTCCCTGCGCGAGAGCTTCCGCGCCACGTTGACCGGCGAGCTCCGGGCGAGCGATCTCTTCGACAGGCAGTCGCTGATCGCGCGCATTCTCGGCCGCCATGTGTTCACGGGTCTCTTCGACACCAACACCGCGACGGTCCGCAACCTGAGCTGGGCTCGCTATGCCTACGGCACCGACTACGCCAACGCGATCGGCCTGCCCGACAAGGCGAAGCTGACCGACGGTGGCCGCGTGCTCGACTGGATCACCTACCTGGGCTACGTCGGCGATCGGACCAGCGCCTCGGGGGCGAACCTGAGCAACATCACGGGCAAGCAGTCCCCGGCCGGGACGGTCGCGGTCCGTTACTGGAACCCGACCTACAATTCGTCGCTCGCGCCGACCGCGACTGGCTGGACGAATCCGTACAGCTCCTACAGCATCCCCGAGGGTACTCCGTGGGATCAGGGCACGTGGGTCGTCTCGACCGACAAGGAGAACTACGCGAATCCGGCCAACTACGTGGGCTGGACCACCGGACAGTTCGCCATCCTGAACGCCAACGAGGGCGATCGGGACATGCTCTACACCACGGCCTCCAAGCTGCGCACCAAGATCGATTCGAAGGCGATCACCTGGCAGGGTTACTTCTGGGATGACACCATCGTTCCGACCTGGGGCGCCCGCCGCGACAAGGTCACCAACGACTCGGGCTACGGCACGACCGACTCGGTCACCGGCTCGATTCGCGACTTCGACCAGATCGAGTACAACCCGGACTACACCGATGAGGTGACCTCCAACAGCGTGAGCTGGGGTGTTGTGTTGCACATGCCCAAGGCCCTTCGCGGCAAGCTGCCGTGGGGCACGGATATCAGCCTCCACTACAACCGGGGCCAGAACACCCGCTCGGAGATCCGCTACGGCTTCGCCGCGGATCGCCTCCCGAACGCCACCGGCAAGACCGAGGAGTACGGCTTCACGATCAGCACGCTGAACGACAAGCTGCAGTTCAAGACCACTTGGTACGAGACCAACGTCAAGAACGCCAACCTCGCCTCCACCACCGGTCAGAACGGCACGCTGGGTGGCAACACCTACGAGCTGTATCTGCTCCCGGCCTGGGGCACCGTGCACGCGCTCACCGCCCGAGCCGGCCTCGCCGGCGAGTTGGGCAACGCGGCCCCCTATACTTGGGACTGGGCCGGTGTGACGCACGAGGACAAGGACGTCACCCTGTCCGATGGCACCGTCGTCCACGTCAATCCGCCGTGGATGGGCAATAACCCGCTCGACCCGAACTACCGTGCGCTGCCGATCGTCCAGGAGCAGATCGCTGCGGTGAACGACTGGCTCCAGTACATGAACATGGGCCAGCCGTGGTACGATGCGTACGGCTTCAACGTCGATGCGGCCGCTTGGGCCTCCGGCAACTGGGGTGCGATCTCGCCCGACATCAACGTGCTCAATCCGAACATCGGCGGCCTCCAGGCCTCCGGCAGCGGCCGTATCCGCGGCACGTATCCGGTTGGCACGGCGGACACCCGCTCGACCGGTGTTGAAATGGAACTCATGGCCCAGCCGTTCAAGGGTCTGAGCATCTCGATCAACGCCGCGCGCACGTTCGCTTCGCAGACCCAGCTCGCGCCGGAGTTTGTTGCCGCGATCACCGACATGTATGACCGCTTGGTCGCGACCAACGCGGGCGACATGCGCCTCTGGTGGGCCGGCGATACGTACACCATCGGCCAGCGCTTCTACGCCGACATCTGGGCTCCGTACCAGTTCCAGGTGCAGACCAATGGCAAGATGGCCTCGGAAATGGCCCAGTGGCGCTTCAACGCGGTCGTCAATTACTCGTTCGACGACACCCTCTTCAACGGCAAGTTGAAGGGTGTGAACGTCGGCGCGGGCTACCGCTGGCAGAAGGCGCCGGTCATCGGCTACCTCCTCACCGACTCCACGGATGCGAACTGGATTCGCAACAACCTGGATACGCTGTCGAACCTCGACATCAACCTCCCGGTCTACGGCGAGGGTGAGTCCGATCTCGACCTGTGGATCGGCTACAACAAGCAGCTGACGTCGAAGATCAACTGGAACATCCAGCTGAACGTCCGCAGCGTGGGCAAGAAGGCGCACCTCCAGCCGATCAGCGTTCAGCCGCTGCTCAAGTCGGACGGCTCCTACGACTACGCGAACTATCGCATCAAGGACGGCATGACCTGGTCGATCACGAACACGTTCTCGTTCTGATCGTTCGAGTCAGGCAACCGATCCTGAACTTCAGGGCCGGGGCGCTTTCGCCCCGGCCCTTTTTCTTCGCATCGCGCCGCCCGGGCGCGAGGCGGGGATGCGTTAATTCGGACGGGAATCGCGGGAGGGCAGTCGTTCCGGGTTGCGAGCGGGCGGAGCCTGGGCGATTCGCAGAGCGCGGCCTCATCTCCGGGGCCGGCAGCCCCATCCGTCCCCCCCTATGCTCCTCACTCGATCCCTGGGTTGGCTCCCAATCCTCTTCACCGCCGCCACGGCTTTCGCCGAGCTGCCGGTCGCCGGTTCGCCGAGCCTGCCGCCCGCCGCGGCCGAGCCTTTCGACTGGCGCCGCCCGGACCTGCCGCCCCCGCAGGGCGCGCCCATCCGCGTCAACTCCGTCGGCTTCCGCCCGGAGGCGGTGAAACGCGCCACCATCGCCGCGAGGGCGACCGAGTTCCAGGTGATCGAGGTCGGCACCGGCCGGGTCGCCTACACCGCGCGGCTGTCGACGCCGACGCGTACCGCACCTACAGATACAGATGAGGAGGTTCGCATCGCCGATTTTGGTGCACTTCAGACCCCCGGCCGCTACCAGCTCGAGGTCCCGGGGATCGGCCGTTCCGCGGAGTTCGAGATCGGCGCGCGGGTGTGGGACACTCCGTTCCGCCTCGTCACGCGGGGCATGTACCTCTGGCGCTGCGGCACCGCCGTGCGCGCGGAGTGGAACGGCCGTGTCTACGAGCAGGCGCCGTGTCACCTCGGCGACGGGTTGCTCGACGCCGTGGGCGGGCCGGAAGGGGCCACCCGGCCCGGCACGGGCGGCTGGCATGACGCCGGCGACTACAACAAATATGTCGTGA
Organism: Verrucomicrobiota bacterium; assembly: GCA_023443985.1. GTDB lineage: Bacteria > Verrucomicrobiota > Verrucomicrobiia > Opitutales > Opitutaceae > CAJCBL01. Next base: position 5,158 of record JAEZSJ010000388.1, read on the forward strand.
ACGCCGGCGTCACGGTCGGGCTCACGTTCAAGGCGTGGGAGCAGTTCCGCGAGCGGATCGAGCGCGTCCCGCTCGATCTCCCGGAATCCGGCCGCGGCCTGCCCGATTTCCTGGCGGAACTGAAACACGAGTTCGACTGGCTGTTCACGATGCAGGCCGACGACGGGAGCGTGTACCACAAGCTCTCCGCGCGCGACTTCGGCTATTGGGGGCCGGCGGACAAGGATATGAGCCCGCGTTTCTTCACCCCGTGGGGCACGACGGCGACGTCGGATTTTGTCGCGATGATGGCGCTCGGGGCGCGGCATTTCCGCGAGTTCGACGCCGCCTATGCCGACCGCTGCCTGCTGGCCGCGCGCCGCAGCTGGGCCTTCCTCGCGGCGCACCCGGAGAACCATCCGGCGGATCTCACCGGATTCCACACCGGCGGTTATGCCGTGCCCGACACGGTGCACCGCCTGTGGGCGCTCGCGGAGTTGTGGGAGACGACCGGCGAGCCTGTGTTTCTCCAGGAGTTCGAACGGCGCGCCCAAGCGATCGAGTTCACGCTTCCGGGGCCGAACTGGGGCGATGTGCGGGACCTCGCGCTGGGCACCTATCTGTCCGCGAGCCGGCGCGAGACCCGCGACCGCGGCCTGGTGGGGCACCTCACCGGGAGTCTGTTGGCGCAGGCCAGCCGAATCGTCGAGAACTGCCGCGCCAACCCCCATGGGCGGCCATTCGGCGCCGCGCGGGTCGACTTCTTCTGGGGCTGCAACGGTTCGGTGGCGGCGCAGACCTATCTGCTCCATCTGGCCGACCGCCTCAGCCCGCAGCCCGAACCGGCGTTCCGTCTCACCGCCGCGCAGGCGCTCGCGCACCTCTTCGGGCGGAACTACCACGGGCGTTCGTACGTGACCGGCTTGGGCGCGAATCCGCCCGAGCATCCTCACGATCGCCGCGGCGAACCGGCGTGGCCCGGCTACCTCGTCGGTGGACCACACCCGGATGCGCGGATCTACTTCGACGACTGGCGCGACCCTTCCCGCAACGAGATCGCGATCAACTGGAACGCCTCGTTGATCTACGCCTTGGCGGCGTTCGTCTCGGCGCCGGGCGAGGAATAAGCCCGGGGTGTGCGCCGCGCGCCCTAGGCCGCGGCGCGGCAAGCGGCCCCACAAAAAACCTCCCGGCGCTTGGCCGGGAGGTTTTTTGCAAAGAGATGGTGGCTTCGCAGGGACTCGAACCCTGGACCAATTGATTAAGAGTCAACTGCTCTACCAACTGAGCTACGAAGCCAACCGAATGAGGGGCTGAAGAGTCGGGACCGCGGCGCGAGTGTCAACCCCGATTTCGGCAGGTTTTTTTCCGGAGCGCGGATCGGCCCGGCTACGCCCCTGAGCGGCGTCACGGCGCGGGATGCAGATGCCGGTAGTAGGCGTCCAGCGCGGCCAGGTATGCTTCTGTTGGCGAGTGCCCGGGCTCGTACTCCGGGGCGCCCTTGATCTCGTCGCGCCCGAGGGCGACGGCGACCTCCCGCTCCGGCCAGCTCACGCGGGTGACCCAGCGGGGGGAGAGCAGCACCTTCTTGCCCGGCCACCAGTTGCGCGTGTCCACGACCAGGTACCGGACCGCCCACGAGCGCTCGTCGAACATCAGGTCTTCGACATGGCCGAGCGTTCCGTCGTGCGCCGCGAGGTTCGCTCCGCGGATCTCGTGGGCGCTGCGCAGGTGCGGGTCGTCTTCTCGGTCGCGCGGATCGCCCGGACGGGCCGCGGTGTTGTCGGGGGAGGGCGCCTCCACCGCGACGGGACTTGGGCCGGGCATCGCGGGCGAGACTGGGGGCACGGCCAGCGGGATGCCGCCCACGCCGGCCGACACCCAATAATAGGGCCAGCCGAAATGGTCGTGGAGGCGTTGTTCCTGTTGGCGGGACACGGGCCGCGCCGCGTCGGCCGGCGGGCTGTCCCGGACCTGCTCCATCGTCGCGGCGACGCCGAGCGCGGCCGGGTCCGCCGGTCCGCGGCGAAGTTGCGCGGCGGCGATCAACACCTCGCGGCTCTCGAGCCATTTCCCTGTATCCACGATTACATAGCGCAACACCCAGTGCTCGTCGTCGAGGTAGGTGTCCTTGACCTTCCCGAGCGCACCGTCGGTGGCTTGGATCGGCAGACCTTCGAGTTCCTTTTCACTGCGGAGCATGGCGGATCCTTTCAGTTCCTAGGTTGGCGGCCGTGCGGGGGAGGGGCAAAGATACCCCGCCGCCGGCGCGGGCGGGATGGGGGCGTCGCCCGTTCGCCCCCTCCGCGGCCGGGACCGTGCATGCGTGGGAGAATGCCGCTCCCTCCGCCCGCGGCACGGTCCGCACCCGAGGCCGCCCCGACGCCGCGCTCGGTCGGCCGACCGGTGGCGGCGACGCCGGCCCGGTGCGATGGTCGCGCATGGACCGGAACCTCGATCCGCAGCGACGCCATCTCCCGGAGCTGGCCCGCCAGATCCGCCGTTGGTGCCTGGAGATGACGACCCACGCGGGCTCGGGCCACGTGACCTCCGCCTTCTCCGCGACGGAGCTCATGGTCGGGCTCTGTTTCGGCGGCTACTTCCGCTACGACGCCGGCGAACCGTCGCGACCCAACAACGACCGGCTGATCTTCTCGAAGGGCCACGCGTCTCCACTTTTCTATGCTCTCTGGGCGGCTGCGGGGAAGGTGGACCCCGCGGAGTTGCGCACCTACCGGCGGTTCGGCAGCACGCTCGAGGGGCATCCCACGCGGCGTTTCCCGTTCGCCGAGGCCGCCACGGGCTCGCTGGGCCAGGGCCTGGGCATCGGCGTGGGCATGGCGCTCAACGCCCGTCACCTCGACGATCTTGGTTACCGCACGTTCGTGCTCCTTGGCGACAGCGAGATGGCGGAGGGCTCGCAATGGGAGGCGGTCCAGCTCGCCGCGCACTACCGCCTCTCGAACCTCGTCGGAATCCTCGATGTGAACCGTCTCGGCCAGCGTGGCGAGACGATGCTCGGGCGCGACGCCCGCGCGCATGCCGAGCGGCTCGACGCGTTCGGCTGGCGCACCCGGGTGATCGACGGGCACGACTTCCCCGCGATCCTCGATGCGCTCGCCGCCGCCACGGGCGAGAAGGAGCGCCCGTTCATGATCGTCGCGCGGACGGTGAAGGGGAAGGGCGTGGCGTTTCTCGAGGACGCCGACGGCTGGCACGGGAAACCGGTGCCTCCGGACCGGCTCGCGGCTGCGCTCGAGGAGTTGGAACCGGTCGGCACAGCATTGCCGGTGGCCATGGCCCTCCCGGAAGCCGCGCCCACCGACCCACTGCGGCCGCTGCCGGCGCCGGTTGCGCACTACGGCCGCGGGGAGAAGATCGCCACGCGCAAGGCCTACGGCAACGCCCTCGCGCGGCTGCGCGATGCGTGGCCGACGCTCGTCGCGCTCGACGCCGAGGTGGGCAACTCCACGGGGGCGGAACACTTCGCGCACGCCGCACCGACCCGTGTCTTCGAGATGTTCATCGCCGAGCAGGCGATGGTCGAGGTCGCCGTCGGACTGGCGCTGCGCGGGAAGATCCCCTTCGCGTCGACCTTCGCGGCGTTCTTCACCCGCGCCTTCGACCAGATCCGCATGGCCCACTATTGTGACGCGAACGTGAAGTTCGTCGGCTCCCACGCAGGGGTCTCGATCGGCGAGGACGGCGCTTCGCAGATGGGGCTCGAGGACTTCGCGCTCTTCCGCTCGATCCCCGGTGCGGTGGTGCTCCACCCCTGCGACGCGCTCTCGACCGAGAAGCTCGTCGAGGCGGCGGCGGGGCACGAAGGCCTCGTCTATCTCCGCACCTTGCGGCAAGCGACTCCCGTGCTGTACGACGACGCGGAGCCGTTTCCCCTCGGCGGCAGCAAGGTCCTACGGGCGGGCGAGGCCGATGTCGCCACGGTGGTCGGCGTGGGGGCCACGGTCCACGAGGCGCTGGCCGCGCATGCCCGGCTCGCCTCGGAGGGGATCGCGGTGCGCGTGATCGATGCCTACTCGGTGCACCCGCTGGATGTCGCCACGCTCCGCCGCGCGGCGAACGAGACCGGCGCGCTCATCACCGTGGAGGATCACCACGCTGCCGGCGGTCTGGGCGAGGCGGTGCTGGCCGCGCTTGCGGAGAACCCGCGGCCGACGGAGATCCTCGCGGTGCGCAAGCGCCCGATCAGCGGTCGGGCCGCCGAACTGCGCGACTATTGCGGCATCTCCGCTGATGCGATTGTCGCCGCGGTCAGGCGTCTGCTGGGGTCGCGCCGCGACCGCCTGATCGAGGCCACCGCCCGCTTCCGCTGAGAAAGGCGACCGCAGACGAGCGCCCTGGCGCACGAAGCGGCGCGTGGGCCGCGACCGAGGCTGTTTCCTCCACCGTTCAATCCGCACCGGCGCGCCACGGTCGGTCGGCGCGGTCGTCGAACGCGATCCGCTCGACGGGCAGGCGGCCGGGGTGTTGCTTGCGCGGTTCCTTCGCCCGGCCGATCGCGAGCAACGCGACCACCTCGGCATCCTCGGGCAGGTCGAGCGCACGGCGGACGGCGGCGGCCTCGAAGCCTTCCATCGGCGCCGTGTCCCAGCCGAGCACTTCGGCGGCCAGCATCAGGTAGGTGAACGCGATCATCACCTGACGGTTGAGCCAGGTGGCGCGGTCGAGTTTGTCGAGAAACGCGAATGCCGAGCTCTTGATCTTCGCCGGATCGCGCGCCGTGGAGCCGGCGCTCGCGGCCGCCGCCCTCAGGATCTCGTCGGCGGTCTCCTTCCACGCCTCGCGCGGCGCGAACGCGACGACCACCACGGGCGCCTCGGTGATCTTCGGCTGGTCGAACGCGGCCTCGCGCAGGCGCGCCCGCTGCCGGGGGTCGCGGAGGACGAGGAAACGCCAGGGCTGGAAATTGTATCCCGACGGCGCCTCACGGGCGAACTCGAGCATGCGGTCGAGGTCCGCGGCGGGCACCGGAGTGTCATCAAAACTTGGTGTCGCGCGGCGCCGGCGGAGCAGTTCGGCGAAACCGGGGGCGAGGCCCGGGCGGGCGGTGGTGGTCGCGGTCATGGTCGGCTGGGCTTGGGCGACGGGCGGTCGCGGGTTCAGGGTTGCTGCACTTTCACGACGAGGTCGTTCTGCACGCGGCGCACGCCCGCCGTGGCGGCGGCGATCTCGCCGGCGCGCGTCTTCTGGTCGGCGTTGTCGACGAAGCCGCTCAACTGGACCGTGCCGCGAAACGTCTCCACCTCGACATCGCGGGCGCGCACGCGTTCGTCGCCCACGAGCGCGAGCTTCACCCGGGCGGTGATCGAGGTGTCGTCGATGTACTCGCCGGTGCTTTCCTTGGTGGCGGTGGCGGTGCAGCCGGTGGTCGACAGCACGAGGGGCAGGGCGAGTGCGGCGAGCGCGAGCAGGGAGATGAGAGGCGTTTTCATGGCGGACGGGAACGATGACCAAAGGTAGCGTGCGCGGTGGTGGATGGGCATCGGGCGGCGCGCGGAGCGGGGCATGGTGAAGCCGCCGCAGGTGCGGCGCGTCACCGGCGGCGTGCGACGCGGTTCGCGCGGGCGTGGCGCAGCAGCGTCTCCTGGGCGAGTTGGACGTTGGCGTCGTCGCCGTGCCACGCGGCCAAGGCGGAGGCCTGCAGCGCGCGGCCGAAGGAGAAGCTGAGCGCCCACGGCGCGGTCCCGGCGGCGTTGAGGGCCGCGAGGTGTTCGGTGGCCTCGGTCTCGCTCTGGCCACCCGAGAGGAAGACGATGCCCGGCACGGCCGCCGGCACGGTGCGGCGGAGACAGCGCAGTGTTGCCGTCGCCACGGTCTCGCGCGACGGCCGGGGGCGCGGATGGTCGCGGCCGGGGAGGATCATGTTCGGCTTGAGCAGCACGTGCTCGAGCACGACGCGGTGCGCGTGCAGTTCGTGGACCACGGCGGCGAGCGCCATCGTGGTCACCTCCTCGGTGCGCTCGAGGGGATGGTCGCCGTCGGTCAGCACCTCGGGCTCGACGATCGGCACGAGCCCGACCTCCTGGGTGAGCGCGGCGAAACGCGCGAGTGCATGCGCGTTGGCCGCGAGGCAGGTCGGGCTCGGCCGCTCGGGGCCGATGGAGAACACCGCGCGCCATTTGGTGAACGCCGCGCCCAGTCCCGCGTATTCGGCGAGACGTTCACGCAGGCCGTCGAGCCCCTCGGTGATTTTTTCCCCGGGGAAGGCAGGGAACGGTTTCGCGCCGCGGTCGACCTTGATGCCCGGCACCAGTCCGCGCTCGCGGAGGAGGTCGACCATCGGTTTGCCGGTGCTGGTGGTCTGGCGCAGCGTTTCATCGAAGAGGATGACGCCGCCGATGTGTTCGGAAAGTTGCGGCGCGGTGAACAGCATCTCGCGATACGCGCGGCGGCTCGTGGTGGTTGAGTCCACGCCCACGCTGCGCAGGCGCTTCTCGATGGTGCCGGTGCTCTCGTCGGCGGCGAGGATGCCTTTCCCTTCGGCGAGCAACGCGTGGATCGTCGCGTCGGGGGCGGGCGGGGCGGTGGCGGCGGCTGGGTTGGTCATGGCGCGAACGTAGGTCCGCGGTCGAACCGGTGCCATCGGAGCGCCCGCGGCGGGCGGCATGGAGCCGACTCCTGCGCGCGGTTGCGACGTCGCGAGTGGGGCGCCCCGGGCAACATTCGGATCGTGGCGCGCGGGTTGCGGCCGATGGCGGGGCGACCGCGGGGCGCGGTACGCTGCGGTATGGGCTACATCCTTCTTGGCGCGATCCTGCTGGTGATTGTCGCGGTGTTTTTCATCGCCATGGCCATGGGTGCGAAGAAGCCGAGCGGTCGGCTGCAGAGCGGAAAACCGGTGGAGTTCAGCCAGCCGGCGTCCGACGAGCCCACGCCGGGCGCCTCGCGTACCGCCTCGCCTGAACAGGTGCGCAACGCCCAGAAACGCACGCCGCCGAGTTGAGCGGCCGCCTCCGCGCCGAGGGGCGCACGCCGAGGCCCCGGCGCGTTCGCGCACCGGGGGGCGAGCTTGGCCCGGCCTTTGTGGCGAGGGCGTACCGGCCTCGCGTGCGGCCGGGGAACGCCGGTCCGGCGCCGGTTGTTGCCATGGGAAAAGCGAAGGCCGCACCTCGCGGTGCGGCCTTCAAAATGGCGGGATGGACGGGACTCGAACCCGCGGCCTTCTGCGTGACAGGCAGACGCTCTAACCAGCTGAGCTACCACCCCGTGGAACGGGAGAGGCGCGACGGTAGAATCGGGGTCGGACCTGTCAAGAACCCTTTGGCCAACTTTTTCGCGGCCCCGTCCTCCGCCGGCCCGACCGACCGTCGCCGCGCTAGAACTCCGCCGAACCGGGGGTGCGGGCGAAGGGGATCACATCGCGGATGTTGGCGACGCCGGTGACGAACATGAGGAGGCGTTCGAACCCGAGACCGAAGCCGGCGTGCGGCACGGAGCCGTAGCGGCGGAGATCGAGATACCACCAGTAGTCCTTCTCGTTGAGCCCCTGGCGGTGGAGGTTCTCCTGCAGCACCTCGAGCCGTTCCTCGCGCTGGCTGCCGCCGATGATCTCGCCGATGCCCGGCACGAGCACATCCATCGCGGCCACGGTGCGGCCGTCGTCGTTGAGGCGCATGTAGAACGGTTTGATGTCCTTCGGGTAATTGTAGACGGTCGTCGGGCACTTGAAGTGCACCTCGGTGAGATAACGCTCGTGCTCGGCCTGGAGCGCGGAGCCCGGAGCCACGGGATACTCGAACTGCTTCCCGCTCTTGAGCAGGATGTCGATCGCCTCGTCGTAGGTCACGCGCTGGAACGGCCGCTCGAGCACGAAGTCGAGGCGCGGCAGCAGGTCCTTGTCGACGAACTTGGCGAAGAACTCGAGGTCGGCGGCGCAGTGCGTGCGGGCGTCGCGGATGAGGTGTTTCACGAACTCCTCCGCGACCGCCATGTCGCCCTGCAGGTCGCAGAACGCCATCTCGGGCTCGATCATCCAGAACTCGGCGGCGTGCCGCGAGGTGTGGGAGTTCTCCGCGCGAAAGGTGGGGCCGAAGGTGTAGATGTTCGACAACGCGCAGGCGAAGATCTCGCCCTCGAGCTGGCCGCTCACGGTCAGGTAGGCGGGCTTGTGGAAGAAGTCCTGAGCGTAGTCGACCTCGCCGGTCTCGCGGCGCGGCGGGTTCTCGAGGTTGAGCGTCGTGACCCGGAACATCTCGCCGGCGCCCTCGCAGTCGCTGGCGGTGATCAGCGGGGTGTGCACGTACACGAAACTGCGCTCCTGGAAGAATTGATGGATCGAATACGCGAGGCGGCTGCGCACGCGGAAGACGGCGCCGAAGAGGTTCGAGCGCGGCCGCAGGTGCGCGATCTCGCGGAGGAACTCGAGCGTGTGCCCCTTCTTCTGGAGCGGGTAGGTGCCGTCGGCCGGGCCGACCACGGCGATCGTGCGCGCGAGGACCTCCCATTTCTGGCCCTGGCCCTGCGAGGGCACGAGTTCGCCGGTGATCTCGACGGCCGCACCCGTGGTGGCGTGTTCGGCCCGGGCGAAGTCGGGCAGGGTGCGGTCGACGACGACCTGCAGCCCCTTCAGGCTGGAACCGTCGTTGAGCTCGATGAACGAGCAGGCCTTGCTGTCGCGGCGGGTGCGGACCCAGCCTTGCAGGCGGATCGGATCGAGCGGGGTTTCGCGCGCCAGCGCGTCTTTGACGAGAGTGCGGTGCATGATGCCGTGCGGGTAGGTTGGTGGTGAGGGTGGAGGCAAACGGAGGGCAAAGTCACAGAAGAAAACGCGCCCGCGGGATGGTTCGACCGCCTGTAAAATCCGTGTTTAGTGTCGCCTGCGGCAGTGTCCAAGATCGGCGCAGCGGCACCTTCACCCCAATTTTACCCGCGAAGCCAGCCGCAGTCCCCACATCGGTTGCCGCCCGCCCTGCCACTCCCGCCCCCCAAGACCTCATGACGGAGCCCCTCCCTCCGGCCGAGCTGCGTCGCGCGGTGCGCGAGTCCGCGCGGCTCGATCTGTACGCCACGAATCCCTGCCGCACACTCGGGCTGTGCCCGCCGCTCGCACCGGCGACCCTCGTGGAGCGCGTGCAGGTCCTGCTCGGCGACGGGACCGCGCCCGCGTGGGCCTTCGCGCCCAGCCTGCCCCTCTCCGCGGAGCAGCTGCGCCGGGCCGGGCTCGCCTCCGACCAGGCCGCCGACCGGCTGGCCTCGGAGTTGTTCTGGTTCTGGCCCGACTCGTATCCGGAACAACGGACGGATTCCGCGCTGGCCGCGTTGGCGGCCGGCGACGCCGAGACCGCCTATGGCGCCTGGCTCGCCGCGGGCGGCCGGGGCTACGCGGCGCACAACATGGCGGTGATGTTCCATTTCGCCGCTCTGGGCCGCGAACTCGAGAAGGGCCCCCTCGACGAGGAGGCCCGCTCGTGGTGGAACGCCGCCGCCGAACAGTGGACCGTCACCTTTTCCGCCGACGATTTCTGGACGCAGTGTTCGACCCGGTTGGCGACACTCGGTGCCGCCGGCTCCGCGGCCGAGGGTGCCGCGGTGCTCTGTGCGGAGCTGCCGCCGCTGCTCGGACAGCTCTCCCTGCTGGCCGCTGCCGAACGGGCCCGCCGCGGCGAGCTCGCCGAGGCCCGCTGGTTGCGCGAGTTTGCCGTCCGGCGGCTGGGCGACGGCCCGGCCTTCGCCGACGCGGTCGCCCAAGCCCTGGCGAACGAGTGGCAACGCACCGAGGCCTCCCTCGACGAGGCCGAGGACCGCATCACCGCCGACGAGGAACCCTGCCTGCGGCATGTCGCCGAGCTGCTCCGCCAGCTGGCCACGCGCCGCCGGGTGGTGGAGGCCGTGGCCGGGGCCGACTCCGAACTGCTTCGCCGGATCGGTTCGCGCGTGATCGAGGTCGCCCTGTCGGGTCTCGTCGAGCATGCGCGCCGGGTGCCGGGCGACGCCGGCGTGTTGCCGTGGTTGTTGCACCTCTCCGGCTGGCCCGCGGGCGGCGAGCAAAGGCGCCGTGCCGCGGTCGCGGTGCGCGAGTGCTGGGACCGGCTCGAGTCCGCCGCCCTCGCCGCGGGCACGGAGGGCGGCAGGCACGAGGTCGTGCTGCGGCTTTGCACCGAGACGCTCGCGCCCGCCGTGGAGCAGTTCGCCTGGGACGAACGCGCCCAGACGGCGTATCGGCAGCGGGTCGTGCGGCAGCTGCGGCAGCTCGCGCGTGCGGCCTGGCTGGAGACAGGCGAGTTCGAGGTCACGGCGCAGGCGTGCGTGCTGGCCGCCGAGCTGCTCGACGAGGAGTCGCGGACGCTTGTCGTGCGCGAACGACGACAACTTTTCCAGCAGTTCCAGCGTGCCCAGAACGGCGCGCTGCGGCTGGAGTTCGGCGGCACCGTGCTGGAGATCGACCCCCGACGATTGCAGTTCGACGGCCGGGGCTGGCCGGTCGCCGCGCTGAGCGGGCTGCGGTTCGGCATCGCGCAGGGGCTCGGTGGCGAAGGTCCGCAGGTGGCCTGGTACGCCGGGCGCGACGCGGTCGTGCTCGATGCCGTGACCTGGTTCGATCCGGCCAGCGGCGGCGCGGAACGTTTCCGGCAGATCGTGGAGGCCCTCGATGCCTGCGTGGTGCCAGTTCTTGCCGGGCGGATCCTCGAACGCGTGCGCGACGGCCAGTCGGTGGTCTTCGGCCCTTCCGCCCTGCGGCCCGACGGCTTCGTGTTCCAGCGTCGTCCCGGCCAGCTGGTGCCCGACGCCACGGTGCCGTACGCGCAACTCGTCCAGCGCGTCGAGGCTGGCGAACTCGTGCTCGGCCGTGCGGGCGAGGAGTCGGCGGAGTCGCGTTATCCGCTCGCGACCGTGTGGAACGCGGTGGCGATGCCGGAGGCGCTCGCGCGTCTGGCGGAGGCGGACTGATCCGGCGGGCGCGGACCTCATGCGGTTTCCCGTTTGCCCGGGCGGGGCGGGCGCGGTTCGCTGCGCGCCATGGTCAAGATCACCACTGTCTACGAGGGCGACCTCCACACTGTTGCGACCCACGGCCCCTCCGGCCGGACGCTCGCGACCGACGCCCCGGTCGACAACCAGGGCCGCGGCGAGACGTTTTCGCCCACCGATCTCGTGGCCACGGCGCTCGGCTCCTGCATGCTCACGATCATGGGCATGGTGGCGCGCCGGCTCGGGCTCGAGCTGAAGGGCGCGCGTGTGGAGGTGGTCAAGGAGATGACACCGCCGCCGCGGCGCATCGGAAAATTGACGACGGAGATCTGGATCCCGCTGCCGCGCAGTACGGATCCCGAGGGGCAGCTCGAGCGCGCCGCGCTCACGTGCCCCGTTCACCGCAGCCTGCTCGCCGAGATCGAGAAACCAGTGGTGTTCCACTGGCAGGAGTGAGGCGAGATCCGGAGACGCCGTTCGCGGAGAAACCCACATGGATGTCACCCAACTTCCCTTCAATGCCCTGATCGGTGTGGGCCGCGGCGCCGACGGAGCGCTCGCCCTGTCGGCAGACCCGAAGTACGGCAACCACCTCGGCACGGTCCACGCCGGCGCGCTGCTCACCCTCGCCGAGGCCGCGAGCGGCGAATTCCTGCTGCGGGAGTTCGGCGACCTCGGCTTCCCGGTGGTGCCGGTCGTGCGCCGGCTGGAGGCGAAGTTCCGCAAACCCGCGCAGGGTGCGATCCGTGCCGCGGCGACGGTCGCGCCGGAGGCGAAGGCGGAGTTTGTCGCCGCGCTCATGGCCAAGGGCCGCGCACTGGTGGCGGTGAACGTCGACGTGCACGACGAGTCCGGCACCCACGCGCTTTCCGCGACCGTCGAGTGGTTCGTGGCGAAGCGGGAGTAGGCCGGGTGGCGGAACGCGGGTTCGCGTGGATGTAATCTATTGTGTTACATCCGCGGAGGCGTGCCGGGCCTCCCGGTCGCGCGAAGGGTGCGGCGGTCCCGCAGGGGCGAATGCGCTCCGCGGCTCTGTCCCACGGCCGGAGCAGGGATCCCCGTCGCCCGGTCCTCGGGACTGTTTCGTGCGCCCGACGAATGTAACATATTGTGTTACATCCGCCGGGGCGGTGGGGCGGGTGGGCACCTTTCCCGTTGCCACTCCGAAGGGCGGCGCGTTGCTTCTCGCGCATGGCCAAAGCCTCCCAAGCCACCTGGGGCGGTCGCTTCTCCAGCGGTCCCGCCGACTTGATGCTCCGCTTCAGCGAGTCCGTGTCGTTCGACCAGCGGCTCGCGCCGTTCGACGTCGCGGGCAGCAAGGCCCACTCGGCCATGCTGGCGCACGTCGGCATCCTCACGGCGGCCGAGCGCGACGCCATCCACCGGGGGCTCGACGCCGTCCTCGCCGAGATCGAGGCGGGCAAGTTCGTGTGGGACACGAAGCTCGAGGACGTGCACATGAACATCGAGCAGGCGCTCAAGCAGCGCGTGCCCGCCGCCGCCAAGCTCCACACCGCCCGCAGCCGTAACGACCAGGTGGCGACGGACATGCGGCTCTATTTCAAGCACGCCTGCCGCGAGATCGCCCTGCGTCTGCGCGCGCTGCAGCGCGTGCTCGTCGACCTCGGCCACCTGCACCAGGACGTCTACATCCCCGGCTACACGCACCTCCAGCGCGCGCAGCCGGTCTCGATCGCGCACCACCTGCTCGCCTGGGTCGAGATGATCGGGCGCGACGTGCGCCGCTTCGAGGAGGTCGCCGCGCACGCCAACGTCTGTCC
>JAEZSJ010000013.1 GCA_023443985.1 Verrucomicrobiota bacterium
CGTATCGGGCCGAAAACTGCGCCGCGAAGACGCGCCGCCTTGCGCCCGACAGAGACGGGCGCTGTCTTCTGCACTGAACGACTCCCCCAATCATGTCCCCCGCGCTCCGCACCTTCTTCACCCGCGACCGTTTTGCCGCGCACAACGGGATCGAGCTGCTCGACGCCGGTCCCGGCTGGGCCAAGGCGCAGCTGACCGTCGCCGCCCAGCACCTCAACGCCGCCGATGTCGTCCACGGCGGCGCGCTCTTCACCCTCGCCGACCTCGTCTTCGCCGTCGCCTCCAACAGCCACGGCCAGCTCGCCCTCGGTATCAACGTCTCCATTTCATACCTCAAGGCCGCGCGCGCCGGCGTGCTCACCGCCGAGGCCAAGGAGGTCTCGCGCAACAGCAAGCTCGCGACCTACACGATGGAGGTGCGCGACGCCGCCGGCGACCTCATCGCCCTCGCCCACGGCACCGTCTATCGCAAGGACACGCCGGTGCCGGCCTGAGCGCCCGGCGCTGCATCGGCTTGCAACCAGCCTCGCGAAACCGGCGTCTGTTTCGGCGGTCCTCCGAAACGATGCCGCTCCCCTTCCGCCGCCTCCGCCGTCCGCCCCGCCTCCTGCTGTTCCTGCTCGCCATGCTCCTTGGCGCCCCGGGCCTTCCCGCGGCGCCGCTCGCCGACGACTGGCTCGTGTACCACGACGGCGACCGCATCCAGGGGCGGCTCATCTCCGCGGAGGGCGGCATGATCGTCTTCCGTTCCGACCGCTTCGGCGAGCTGCGCGTGCCGAAGTCCCAGGCGGAGGTTGTCCGGCACTCACCGGCGCCGCCGGGAGGGACCCTCGTCTCCACACCGCCGCCGGCGGTCTCGCCCGTCTCACCCGCGGCGGAGAACACCGTCGCGAACGCGACCCCCGGCACACCCGACACCGACCTCGCGGAGGAACGCCGGATCGTCGAACGCATTGCGAGCAGCCTGCGCCGGTTCTTCGGACCGTGGCACGGCCGCATCGCGTTCTCCTCGCAGGTGGTCGTCGACACGAGTGAGCGGCACACGGAAGTCCTCGAGGGCCGCATGGAACGCAAGTGGACCGCCGACGAGTTCCGCCTCGAAGGGCGCTACGAGTTCAGCAGCACCGACGACGTCACGAGCACCGACCTCACGAAGGGCGGCGCCTACTGGCGCCACGATTTCACCAGGCACTGGTTCACCCTCGTGCATCCGTCCCTCGAGTGGAACCGGAACTACCGGGTCGACGGGGCCGCGGCCGACTACTTTCTGCTCCAGCACGAGTTCGGCGCGGGCCGCACCGTGTGGGACCGCCCGGGCAAGAAGCTTCGCCTCGGTATCGCCGAGAACATCCACGACGTGTGGAACCTCCACTCCGGCGGCCACGAGTCCCGCAACGTGGAATCGGTGTTCCTCGAGGCGGAGTTCAAGCTTCCGTGGAGCATGAAGCTCACCGAGCGCGGCATCCGCTACTTCTCGCTCAATGGCGGCGACTCCGGCTGGGAGAGCCAGTTCGAACTCAGCAAGAAGTTCGCGGAGAACCTGGTGCTCGCGATCCGCAACGACGTGCGTAGCCGCGAGAAGGAGAGCGGCCTGCAGGACTACTCATCCTGGCGACTGCTCCTCGGTCTGGATTTCTAGCCGGTGGGCCGCCCGGCGCGGCGGCCGGGGCAGGCACGACCGGAGGGGGCGGGTTCACCAGCGGTACGCGAGCCCGGCCGAATACTGCCGCGGCGCCGCCGGCACCGCGGGCACCTCCTGGAAAGCGCAGTTCCAGAGGTTGTCGACCTGCACCGACACCTCGAGTCCCCGCACCTGCGGCACGAACCAGCGCACGCTCGCCGCCGAGAGGATCGCGCGGCGGCTGCTGCCGCGGAGAAAGTTCGGCTCCTGCTGGCGATACTCGTTGTCGAGACGCACCTCGAGCTGCTTCACCGGTTGCCAGACCAGGGCCGCCGTCACGCGATGGCGTGCGAAGTTGAGCGCGTAGAAACTGGCATCGACCGGCGCGGAACCGTAGTCCTCGTCCTTGTCGAGCCAGGTGTAGCCCAGCACCGCCCGGCCGTGTGTCCACCGATACGTGACAACCGCCTCGAAACCCGCGGTGTCCATGTCCACGGCGTTGGCGGTGCGGGCCGTGACGCCCCGGCGGAACGTCCAGTCGGTGAGGTCCCGGTCCCGGCGGAAGAAGAACGCCGACTGCACGTCGAACCGGCCGAACGTGTGCTGCACGCCGAGCTCGTGGTTCGTGCTGCGCGCACGCCCGAGGTCGGGATTGCCGCGGAACAGGCCGGAATCGGCCGCCGAGTTGAGCGCGGTGTAGCTCGACACCTGCGAGTCGCCCGCGATCTCCGCGTAGAAACGGGTCGAGTTCCCGTCCGCCGTCCCGCGACGCCAGGCGACAATCACCAGCGGCGCGAGCGCGCCGGACCCGCGGTTGTCGTCCGCCCATGTCGCACCCGCCTCGAGCTCGAGCGCCCCGGCCTCGCCAAACGCAAACACCCGCTCCGCCGCCGCGCCGAGCTTCCAATAGCTGCGGGAGTCGAAACGGCCGGCCGTGAGCGAGCTCGAGTCGAGCGTGTCCGCCGCGGCCTCCACCCGCCCGCGCAACGCCCAACCGGCCGCGATCGCGCGGCGACCGTCGAGCGCCACCGCGGTGATCTGCGTCTCATGTTCGTACGGGTTGAACCGCCCCGGCTGCGTGCGGTCGACCTCGTAGTCGTCGAGGTTGCGCCGCCACAAGGCGGAGGCTTGGAGGAAATCGCCGTCGCGCGCGCCGATCCGGTGGTTCAGCGTGACGAGCGTCGTGCGGAGGCTCTCGGTCTCGAGCCAGCCGAACGGAGTGTAGAGGTTCGGCCAGCCGAAGAACTTCTCCTGGTAGCCGACAAACAGATCCGTCTGCGCCGCGCCGTGCGTGTACTGCAGCCGGCCCGCGTAGCGCGTGAAGTCGTGATCGCCGCCCTCGATGGCGCCGTCCGATTCCGAGTGCGCGAACTCGGCATCAACACCGAGCCGCCCCCCCCGCGCCAACGCGCGCGCGACGCCCTGGTAGGCCGTGCTCCGCCACGTGGCGTGGTCGCCGCCGCCGAGCGTGAGCTCGCCGCGCGTCTCGACGGGCGCCCAGTCGAAGGCGAGCGTCGCCACGCCGGCGTTGATCCCGGCGAATGCCGCTTCGGCCCCGGTCAGCACCCGCACCGGCGCCAGCATGGCCGGAGCGATCGGAAGCTCCGCCGTGTAATGTCCGGTCTGCGGATCAATCACTGCCACGCCCCCGATCTGGAAACCCGTGTTCTCGAAGACGCCGCCGCGCACGGCGATGTCCGCCTGCCCCTCGGCGAAGTTGCGCGCCTGCACGTCGACTGCCGGCTCGAAACTGAGGCTCGTGACCGGCATCGGCACGGTGACCGCCGGGGTCTCGTTGGCGACGCGGGCGGCCGTCGTGACGAACGGCGGCAGCGTGACGACCTCCTCGGCCGCGCCGGTCGCGCCCAACACGACGACCCCCGCGACAACGGCGAACGACAAGCTTGGAACAGTGGACATGGGCGCTGGTTAAGATAGTGTTCTCGCTCCTTAACAAGCCTCTTCTTTGCGCTTCGCCAAGCCACGGCCCGGAGCTCCGCTCCTCGGATACGCCCCGTCCCACCGCGGGCGGTGTCGCGAAATGCCGGGGCCGCGCGGGTCGGCGGAGACCGGGTTCTTCGAACGGAGCCGGCAGCGGGCCTGCGGTTACCGAATTGAAACGCCCGCCCCGAGCGCCGTTGGTAGTCCCGTGGACAAGGCCACACGCCAGGCTCTGCGCTCGTTCCCGACCGCCATGTGGGTGCTCGCGGCGGGCAACTTCGTGAACCGCTTCGGCGGCTTCGTCGTGCCGTTGCTGGCGCTGCACCTCACCCACCTCGGTTTCACGGCCGAGCGCATCGGCATCGTGCTCGGCGCGTACGGCATCGGCCGCCTCGGCGCCTCGGTGCTGGGCGGCGTGTGGACCGATCGACACGGCCACCGCTTCGTGATCGCCGTGTCGATGTTCAGCTCCGCCGCCGGCATGCTCGTGCTGGGCTGGCTCACCCACTACCACGCGATCCTCGCGATGGTGTTTTTCCAGGGTCTCGCCTCCGAGCTCTTCCGGCCCGCCTCCAGCGCGCTCATCGCCGAACTCGCTCCGGCGGAGCACCGCCTCACCGCGTTTGCCTTGAACCGCCTCGCCGTGAACGCCGGGTTCGCACTCGGCCCGGCCGTGGGCGGCATCCTCGCGCACATCTCCTTCCACTGGATCTTCGTCGGCAACGCCGTCGCCGATCTCCTCTACGGCGTGCTCGCCTGGCGCGGCCTGCCCGCCCGTGTGCCACACCACGCCACCGGGGGCGACGACGATGGCGGCAAGTGGACCGCCGTGCTCGCCGACCGGCGACTGCTGCTCTTCCTCGCGTCGATCTTCCCGATGACGTTCATCTTCATGCAGGGCTCGTCGAGCTTCGCGCTCTACACGGCCGACCTCGGCTTCTCGCCGCGCGACTTCGGCCTGCTGCTTGGCGTGAACGGCATCCTGATCGTCACCTGCGAGCTCACACTCACCGGGTTCACGCGGCGCTTTGCGCCCGTGAACGTGCTCATGCTCGGCTACACGCTGCTCGGCGTCGGCTACGCGCTCACCGGACTCGCCCACCACTTCGCCACGTTGGCGATCACCGTCGTCATCTGGACCTGCGGCGAGATGATCAGCGCGCCGACACAGAGCGCGGTGCTCGCCGACATGGCGCCACCGCACCTGCGCGGCCGCTACATGGCCGCCGCGACGCTCATGTGGTCGCTCGCGACGATCGTCGGCCCCTCGCTCGGGAGTTTCTTCTACGGCTGGAGCCCGACCTTCCTCTGGTGCTTCGCCGCCGCCATGGGCCTGGCCAGCGCCGCTGCGGTGCGCGTGGCGCTGAAAACGCCGCGGCGCACGCTCCCGTCGTGACAACGGCGCCCGGCCGCGGCCGGGCGGATCACTCCGTCTCGCGCACTTCCTCGAGCTGAAGTTTCTCGTTCAACATATGGTCGTTGAACATGAGCACCTGATAGGAACGCACGAGCACGCGCTTCTGCATGCCGTAGATCGGTTCATGCCCGATGATCTGCGTGCGCTCGTTGCCGTTGCTGTCGCGCACCAACGTCGTGATCGGGCGCGAGCCGGTCTCGAACCGCTCGCGGCTGAGTTCCTGGCGCGTGCGATAGACCCAGATCTCCGCCTTGCCGGAGGGTGCCTCCATCGGCTGCGTCTCCGTGGGCCGGCCCATGATCCGCCGCACCTCTTCGGCAGACATCCCTTTCTTCAGCCGGGACTCCTTGTCGGTCCGCTTCGACGCGAGGGCCATCGCCTTCGGCGCGGTGCTTGATGACTCGCCCGCGAAGGCGGGCGCCGGGCCAGAGGACAGTCCAATGGTCACGGTGAGGAGAACTGGCAGAATCCGCATGACGGGAGAATACCCGCCCGCGGCCGATCCCTTCAACTCGTCAGAACAATCGACACCGCGGTCGCCTCCGCGAACCGCAGGCGCCAAAGGCCGCGGAGCGCTCAGCTCGCCGATGCGTTGCGGACCGTTTCCAGTTCCTCCCAGCGGGAGAAACTGGTCGCGATCTCCTGCTCGATGGCTTCGAGGCGCGCCTTCACGCCGGCGGCTGAACCGGGCTCGCGGGCGTAGAAACCGGGGTCGGCGAGCTTCGCGGTGAGCTCGACCTGCTCCGTCTCCAACTCCTCGATTCGCTTGGGCAGCGCCTCCAGCTCGCGCGTCTCCTTCTGCGTGATCTTGCGCGGCTTCGCGGCGGGCTTCGGCCGCGGCGGAGGCGGCGCGACGACCTTCACGGCCGCAACGGGCTGCTTCACGCCGCCGCCCTGCGCGACCCAGTCGCTGTAGCCGCCGATGTATTCCTCGATCCGGCCGTCGCCCTCGAACACGAGCGTGCTGGTGACGACATTGTCGAGGAACTCGCGGTCGTGGCTCACGAGAAGCAACGTGCCCTGATATTCGACGAGCAGGTCCTCGAGCAGGTCGAGCGTCTCGGCGTCGAGATCGTTGGTGGGCTCGTCGAGCACGAGCACGTTGGCGGGTTTGGTGAAGAGGCGCGCGAGCAGCAGGCGGTTGCGTTCGCCGCCGGAGAGCACGCGGGCGGGAGTGCGGGCGCGGTCGGCGGAGAAGAGGAAATCCTGCAGGTACGTGATCACGTGGCGCTGCCGGCCGTCGATCAGGACGGTCTCGTTGCCGTCGGCGATGTTGTCGGCCACGGTGCGGTTGTCGTCGATCTGGGCGCGGAGCTGGTCGTAGTAGACGATCTCGAGGTTTGTGCCGTGCTTGATCGTGCCGGCGGTGGGCGCGAGCTGGCCGAGGAGGAGCTTGATGAGCGTGGTCTTGCCGGCGCCGTTGGGGCCGATGAGGCCGATCTTGTCGCCGCGCAGGATCGTCGTGGAGAGGTCGCGCACGAGCGGGCGGCCATCGGGGTACGAGAAGGCGAGCTTCTCGGTCTCGATCACCTTCACGCCGGTGCGCCCGGCCTCGGCGAGACGCATGCTCACGTTGCCCAGGCGGTCGCGGCGGGCGCGGCGCTCGGCACGCATGGCCTGGAGCGCCTCGATGCGCGCGCCGGAGCGTTTGCGCTGCGCGCGCAGGCCCTGGCGGATCCAGACCTCCTCCTGCGCGAGCTTCTTGTCGAAGGCGGCGCGCTGGCGCTCCTCGGCCTCGAGCCGCTCCTCGCGGCGGACGAGGAACTTCGCGTAGTCGCAGTCCCAGTTCGTGATCACGCCGCGGTCGAGCTCGACGATACGCGTCGCCAGCCGTCGCAGGAACGCGCGGTCGTGGGTGACGAAGAAGAGCCCGATCTTCTCGGCGAGCAGGAACTCCTCCAGCCAGAGCACGCTGGCGAGATCGAGGTGGTTGGTGGGCTCGTCGAGCAGGAGCAGGTCGGGCTGGCCGGCGAGCGCGCGGGCGATGAGCACGCGGCGTTTGAGGCCGCCGGAGAGTCTCGCGAACTCGGCCGTCGCCGGAAGTTGCATGCGCTCGAGAAGCTGCTCGAGGCGCAGCTCGCGTTGCCAGTCCTCCTCGTGCGGGCCGCCGGCGCTCTCGGGGCGCACGCCCGCGGCGACGATGTCGTGCACGCGGCCGGCGAGGTCGGTGGGGACCTCCTGGTTGAGCCGGGCAAAATGCGCGCCGGGCTGACGCGAAATCGTGCCGCTGTCGGACGCCAGCTCGCCGGAGATGATCCGCATGAGCGTGGACTTGCCGGTGCCGTTGCGGCCGATCAGGCACACGCGTTCGCCGGCATCGACCTGGAAGTTGACGTGGTCGAGCACCGGCGGACCGCCGAAGGCATGCGAGAGATCGAGGAGCGTGAGCAGCGCCATGAAGCCGGCCAAAGTGAGCGAGTACAGCGGCACAGGCAATGCCGTGTTTCAGAACAGGCCTAGGCAGGCCTCGGAGCCATTTTCGCGCTGTCTAGTATGCAGTTACAAAACAGTATGGCAATCGAGCCATACCGCTGTTTGACCGGTATGGCAGTCGAGCCATACTCAACGGCGCCATGAAAATGACCATGCACATCGACGAGGATGTCCTCGCCCAAGTGATGGAGCTCACCGGGGCCAAGACCAAGACGCAGGCCGTGGAGCTGGCGCTCACCGAGATGGCGCGCCGCCACAGGCAGAAGAAGCTCTTCAGCCGCGGGCTCGATGCCACACCGGAGGAGCTTGAGGCCTTCGGAAATGCGGTGCTGGCCGCCCAGACCGACCCGATGGATATCGACGAGGCCGCCGTGCAGCGGTTCATCGCCAAGAGCGACGCGCGACGCGCCGCCAAGCAGGCCCGCGAGTTGAAGGTCGCCGAGGACCAAGCCCCCTATCGCACCGACAATGAGCAACCGAGCGCACATCCCTGATGCCAGGTTACGCAAACACCGGATTCGTGGCATAACGACAGGATGAGCAACCTGGTGCTGGTCGATAGCGGTTTCTGGATTCGGATGGTCAAGGTCCGGCGGGACCCGTTCGCATTGATCATCGCGCGGAGCGACGACTTCGATTTCGCCATCAATGGGGTCATCTGGGCCGAAGTCGTCCGCGGACGAACGGACCCGCACCTGCGCGCCCGCTTCGACGAATTCTTCGGAACATTGCGCTTCCTCGACCTCGCGCAAGCCGGCTGGCAGGACGCAACCCGGCTCGCATGGGAGCTAGACCGTCGTGGGGAAATAGTCCCGCTGACGGACATCATCATCGCAGCAACCGCGATGATCCACGGTGCCGCGCTCCTCACCTTCGATCGCCATTTCCAGGCGATCCCCGGGTTGGTTGTTGTGGACGACCTCGACTGAGCGTCGACCGCGCAGCAGGCGCCCCAACCCCGCGCTTGTCGCCGGCGCGTCCACCGTCTGGACTCGCGGCATGCTTCGCTCCATCCCGCCCGGCCGTTACCTCCTGATCCTCGGCGCGCTGCTCGCCGCCGTGATCGTCCGATCAGGCATCGGCGCTCATTACCCGAATGACTGGCTGATGGAGAACGGCCTCGTGCTGCTCGCCCTCGGCGCCCTCGCGGCACTGTACCGGCGCTTCCCGCTCTCGCGCGTGAGCTACACCTTGATCTTCGTGTTCCTCTGCCTCCACGAGGTTGGCGCGCACTGGACCTACTCCGAAGTTCCCTACAACGACTGGACCCGCGCCCTCTCTGGCCGCTCGCTCAACGAGCTGTGCGGTTTCGAGCGCAACCATTTCGACCGGCTCGTGCACTTCTCCTACGGACTGCTCCTCGCCTACCCGATCCGCGAGCTGTTCCTGCGTGTCGCCGATGCCAAGGGCTTCTGGGGCTACTTCCTGCCGCTCGATGTCGTGATGTCTACGTCATTGGTCTATGAATTCATCGAGTGGGCCGCCGCCGTCGGCATCGGCGGCGACCTCGGGCAAGCCTACCTCGGCACGCAGGGCGACATCTGGGACGCGCACAAGGACATGGCGCTCGCCTCCTGCGGCGCGCTGATCGCCATGACCGCCGTCGCCCTGATCAACTGGCGCCTGCACCGCGACTTCGCCCGGGACTTCGCCGCCAGCCTCTGCGTGAAACACCGCGCGCCGCTCGGCGAGGAAGCGATCGCCGCCGCCCGCCTGTCGCGCGATTGAACAACCGTTCCGGGCGCGCCGAGTCCTTCAGCGGGCGCCTGCCCGGTGGTCGGCCGCAACCGCCGCCGGCTTCGGATCCTCGATCCGGACCTCCGCCCCGGCCCCGAAGCAGCGGCGCAGCTGCTCGCGGATCAACGGGTCGTCGTCGATCGAGGGCAGCACCTGCTTCTGCACCACCGTGCCGTGCTCGGGGATGTAGAGGCACAGCCTCCGACCGTACAGAAACACGGCCGCCGCCGACTCGCGGCGAGCGCCCCTCGCGTCACGGTAGCTGAACCGCACCAGCCGCACCTCGCGGCGTTTCGAAAGGATCTTCGCCGCGCGATACCCGTCGCGATAGGCCGGGGTCACCGGTCCGTCATCCGCGCCCCGCAGGGCCGGCCGACGCGTCGTCCACGAGTCGTCGAGCAGGGCCGCACCGGTCTGTCTGAACTGCGGGTAGAGCGAAAACACCGCCGCCTCGATCTCACGCCGGTCCTCCCGGCGCGCCGTCGGCACCGAGAGTTTTCGCACGCCGAAGTTGATGTCGTAGACGAAGAGCGCCCCGCGCCACTGGAACACCGCCACCGCGTGCCCGGAGCCGGCCGAGTCGTCGTCCCCGAGATTCCCCCAGCGCAGCACACGCACCCAACGCGAGCCCTTCGCCTCGCGCCCACCCAAGTAGAGGTCGGCGAAACGCACCGAGTCCACAAAGCACGAGTTCGCCACCTCCAGCCGGTCGAACTTGAATGGCGTCTTCTCCGCCCGCGGCGCGCCGGCGACAGCACCCGCTCCCGCGCAGAGGAGCGTGCCGCAACACGCGACCACGCGGATCAACGTCCACCAGTTCATCGCCGCGCACGGTAGAGGCTCGCCCGCGGTCCGCAATGCCCGCACGCGCGTTGACTCGGCGGTCCGCCCCGGAACACTCCCGCCACCTTGGTCATCGATCGCGAAGTCACTCCCACCCGCGCCTCCCGCGCACTCCTTGTCGGCGTGCAGACACCCGACATGCCGCCCGGCGAAGGCGCCGAGCTGCTCGAGGAGCTGAAGGAACTCGTCGGCAATCTCGGCCTCGAGATCGCCGGCGCCGAGATCGTCCGCCTGCGCGAGCGGAACGCCCGTTTCCTGGTCGGCACCGGCAAGGCCGAAGAACTCATGACGCTGGCCGACACGCTCGACGTCGACCTCATCGTCTTCGACGAGAACCTCTCCCCCGCCCAGGGCCGCAACTGGGAGAAGGAGTCCGACCGCGCCGTCATCGACCGCCAGGAGGTCATCCTCGAGGTCTTCAACCAGCGCGCGCAGACCCGCGAGGCCAAGCTCCAGGTCGAGCTCGCTCAGCTCGAGTACGCGTTGCCCCGCCTGAAACGCGCGTGGACCCACCTCAGCCGCCAGCGCGGCAAGGGCAAGATGGGCGGCGAGGGCGAGACCCAGCTCGAGGTCGACCGTCGCCTCGTGCGCGACCGCATCACCTCGCTCCGCCATGAGCTGGCCGCCGTGGTGAAACAGCGCGCCGTGCAACGCCACCGGCGCCAGCGCGTGCCCGTGCCCAACGCCGCCATCGTCGGCTACACCAACGCCGGCAAGTCCTGCCTCCTCAACCGCCTCACCGGCGCCGCCGTCCTCGTCCAGGACAAGCTCTTCGCCACGCTCGACCCCACCACCCGGCAGCTCCTCCTGCCCGACGGCCGCAAACTGCTCGTCACCGACACCGTCGGCTTCATCCGCCGCCTGCCCCACCGCCTCGTCGAGGCGTTCAAGGCCACGCTCGAGGAGACTGTTGTCGCCGATTTCCTGATTCACGTGCTCGACCTCACCAACCCGCACGTCGAGAAACACCTCGAGGCCACGCTGGCCGTGCTGGGCGAGCTCGGCGCCGACACCAAGCGCACCATCACCGTCTTCAACAAGATCGACGCCGCCCGCCCGGAGACCGTCGAACTCGCCCGCGCCCGCCACCCCGACGCCGTCTTCCTCAGCGCCCTCACCGGCGCCGGGTTGGACCGGCTGCTCGCCCGCTGCAGCGAACTCACCAGCACCGCCGAGTTCGCCGCGCAGCTGCGCATCCCGCACGACCGCTACGACGTCGTCGCCCGCCTCCACGCCACCGGCGGCATCGTCGAGGAGCGCGCCGAGGACGATGCGGTCTACATCACCGGCCGCGTGCCCTTCGCCCTGCGCGACCTCGTCGCGCCGTACCTGGTGGAATAGCGCCCGCAGCGCCGGGCCGGAACGACCGAGCCCCGGTCCTCCCTCACCGCAACGCACCCCAAGCCTCCACGGCGGCGGGCGGGCGCGGCGTTTTCCGGATTCCTTCCGCCCCGTTTTCCGCTACGGCTTCTCGCTCTCTCCCTCCGCACTCCGCACCTCCGCCATGCGCTTCACGAAATACCACGCCCTCGGCAACGACTACATCGTCATGGACCCGCGCACCGCCGGCCCGCTTCCGACCGACGCGCAGATCCGCCGCATCTGCCACCGCAACTTCGGCATCGGTTCCGACGGCATCCTCTGGGGTCCGCTGCCCTCGACGCGCGCGCCCTTCGCGCTGCGCATCTTCAACCCCGATGCCTCGGAGGCCGAGAAGAGCGGCAACGGCATCCGCATCTTCTCCCGTTACCTCTACGACTGCGGCCTGGTGAAGGAGGAGCCGTTCGCCCTCGACACCGCCGGCGGTCTCGTCGAGGTCCGCATCATGAAGGGCGGCCGCTCGATCACCGTCGACATGGGCCGCGTGAGCTTCGACAGCGCCAAGATCCCCGTCGCCGGCCCCGCGCGCGAGGTCGTCAACGACACCATCACCGTGAAGGACCGCACCTTCACCTATTGCGCCGCCACGATCGGCAACCCCCACTGCGTCATCCCGCTGCCCACCGTGTCTCCGGATCTCGCACACACCTACGGCCCGCACCTCGAGACGCACGCCAACTTCCCCCGCCGCACCAACGTCCAGTTCCTCCAGGTCCTCGACCGCGCGAACATCCGCATCGAGATCTGGGAGCGCGGCGCCGGCTACACGCTCGCCTCCGGTTCCAGCAGCTCGGCCTCGGCCGCGGTCGCCCGCCGCCTCGGGCTCGTCGACGACAAGGTCACGGTGCACATGCCCGGCGGCCAGATCGGCATCGAGATCGGCGCCGAGTTCGCCATCAAGATGACCGGCTCCGTCACCCGCGTCGGCGAAGGCACCCTCCACCCCGAGATGCTCGAAGGCGCCGAGTAGCCGCTCACGGCGGTGCGCCACCTTTGCCGCCGGCCCGTCGCACCCGCGCCGCGCCTCACGGCACCCGGATCACCATGTACTTCACGGGGCGGTCGCTGCAGTTGTGCAGCCCGTGCGTGGTGTGCTCGGGACAGAACACCGACGTCTGTGCGCCGACCCGCCGCGTCTCCTCGCCGAGCAGCACCTCCGCTTCACCCTCGAGGATGTAGATGATCTCCTCGCCCGCGTGTGCGTGCGGCGGGTGCGGCGCCTCGCCCGGATTGATCACCGAGACGTGCATCCGCAGTTGCCGCGCCCCGCTGGTCTCATCCACGAACGGCATCTTCATGCCGCGTTCGTGATGGAAGGCGCGGTGTTCGTCCCAACGGGCGATGCAGGGGTGTTCGGCGCGTTTCATGTCCGGACGCTATCCGCCTGCGGTTGCGGCGCCAGTCGCGAGGGCCACGCCGGGTCAGGGCTGTGCCGCGGCTGCTGCGGCGGGGCGTTTGCGCAGGAAGAACGAGAGCACCAGCGCCGCCAGTCCGCCGAGCGCCAGCCAGAGCGCGGCCTTCAACGCCGCGCCGAGCACCACCTGCACGAGCGCGGTGATGAGGCTCACGAGCGTCTGGACCGCCAGCACGGGCACGTCCGGCGGCATCGAAGGCGCGATCACGAGCTGGAAGAACCAGTCGCCCAGCCCCGCGCCGGGCAGCGCGAAGAGCGCCGCCGCGCCGCCGGCGAGCAGGCAGGGCACGCCCCACCACAGCAACAGCCCGCGCACCGAGCGCACAGCAAACACCGCCACTCCCACGAGCAGCAGCACCGCGACCAGCGGGCTCCAGCGCCCGACCGCGGCGAGCACCTGCACCCGGTCCCGGACCTTTGCGAGCTTCGCGTACACCGTCTCCGCGCGGGTCGAGCCGCGGTCGCCGAAGAGGTCCACGCTGTCCGGCATCTCGTGCACAGCGGGCCCGATCATCTCGCGGAAACGCGTGCGCAACTCCGGCAGTTGTTCCGCCGGCGGGCAGCAGTCCGTCGGCAGGTTCTGCAACCCGCCCGGACACGGCGGTTTCGTCTGCAGGATCCGGATATAGGCATCCTCGACGACACCGCCGGAAAGCCGTTGCTTCAGGTCGACCAGGGAGAGCTGCACCGCGGGCCGCGCGGCCGAAGAGTGCACATATGCGAAAAACTGGTCGATCACCGCGTCCGACTGCACCCGCACGTAGTCCGGCGGAAGCGCCGCGGCGATCAGCACCTTCAGGTCCGCCTCGGCGAACGCGCCGATCATCGAGCCCATGTCCTCGCTCCCCGGACCGGTGCCGGGTTTCGCCGCGTCGGCCGCCGCTTTGCCGATCGTGTCCGCCATGATGTCGGGCAGACGTTCGGCGAGGTGTTTGTCGCGCAGCACATCCTTGTAGGTCTGCGGGGCGAGCATCCGCGTGCCGAGCGGTCGCGCAAACACCGCGAAGACCGTGGCCATCACGAAGGCGGCGGCGAGCACCACCGCGAGGAATCGGGCAAGAAAGCGCAACATGGTGCCCGGTGTCCTAACTGCCGCGACACCGCGCGTCCAGCCCGCGCCACGCCGCCCCCCCTTATTCGCGGCTTCCCAAGCGGCGCCTCCTCGTCCTCAATGGGCGTTCCCCGTTTACCCGTCACCAACGATGAGCAATCCGTATCACATCGTCGTCTGCGGCAGCATCGTGCCCGACCCGCTGCAGACTCTCGAACCTCTCGCCACGCCCACCGGCCCGGCCCTCAAGAACGAGCTCATGCTCCCGGCCGTGCTCGACCCCTGGGCCGGCCACGCGCTCTTCGAGGCGGCCAACCTCGCCAAGCAGCTCCCCGGCTCCAAGGTCTGGCTCGTCGCCCTCGGCCCGAAGGCGAAGCTCCAGCAGGTCCTCATGACCGTCGCGCAGAAGGTCCCGTTCGAACTCGTCGCGATCGACGGCCCCGCCGGCGGTTTCACCGAGTCCGCCGAGATCGCGGCCGCCCTCGCCGAGGCGATCGGCGCCATCCCCGGCCTCGACAAGACCAAGCTCCTCGTCTTCGGCGGCTGGGAGTCCGCCTCCCGCGGCGCCGGCACCACGATGCAGATGGTCGGCGAGCGCCT
>JAEZSJ010000036.1 GCA_023443985.1 Verrucomicrobiota bacterium
CGCCACGGCTCGCCGGGGCCGCCGCGCTGCAGCAGGGCGAGGTTCGACTCGTTGAACACCAGGAGGACGACGGTCGAGGCGCCGGACGGAACTGGCTCGGTGTTGGGCATCGCGGGGCCCACTAGAAGTTTCCCCCTCCTCCTCCGCAAGCCCGGTGCGGCGGGGAAACGGCTCCGCCGGCGTCAATCCGGCCGCGCCAGCTTGGCCCGGGCCTCGTTCGCCTCGGCCCGCAGGCACTCCGTCCAGCCGCGGAGGTCCCCCGCGCGGAAGAAGCCGTAGTTGAGATCCATGTACCCGGCGGCCTCGCGGGCATGGATCTGCTTGTAGTCGCGAATCCGGTACTTGAACATCGCGGCCGTGCCGAAGGCGAAGCCGATGCCGGCGACCACGGCGACAAGCGTCGCGCCGTCCGCCAGGAAGGGCGGCGGGGCCTCGCCCGCCTCCAGGTCGCCGGTCAGCACCGCGTGCGCGGCGGCCCCGGCGGCGATGCCGTAGACGGTGAGGGTCGCCGGGTTGTCGGCGGCGAAGAGGCTGCGCCGCCGGAAATGCCGCACGTTCGGGACGATCCGGGCGAGCTGCTCGAGCCGCTCGTTCCAGGCGGCGTCGTGGGTCTTCGGCACGAACCGCCGCAGCCCGCGGAAGGCGCGCGAGAAGCCGTCGTACGTCGCCACGAAGGTCGTCCGGCCCGCCAGCACCTCCGCCACCAGCGGATTGCTGCGGTTCAGCGCGGAGCCGATCGTCTGCTGTTTCAGCTCCACAACCGCGGCGCACTGCGCCTCGGTGAGCCCCTCGGACAGGCAGCGCCGGTCGAGGTCTCGGAAGAAATGATACTGGACGTCGAACATGGCGGCGCGGGCGGCGGCGGGTGTTATGGTCCCGTGGGGACTCTCGTCGTGGTCTCCCAGTCGAGCAACTCGATCTCGAAGACGAGCGGGGTGCGCGGCATGATCACGGGGATCTTGCCCTCGGCACCGTAGCCCAGCCAGTACGGCACCACGATGAGCCGTTTCTCGCCCTTGCGCATCTCGGCCACCGCCTCGTCCCAGCCCTTGATCACCTGGCGCACGCCGACGCGGAACTTGAAGGGGCGGCCGCGCCGGTAGGACTCGTCGAACACCCGTCCGTCGAAGAACGATCCCCGGTAGTGCACCGTGCACAGGTTCGCGCGCGCGGGCTTCGCCTCGCCCTCCCCGGGTTGCAGGATCTTGAAGTACATCCCGGTCGGGGTGCGCTCCAGCTCGCCGAACTTCTCCCGGATGAACGCGATCTGGTCGGCGGTCCACACCTCCTCGGTGGCGGCCGGCGGCGGCTTCGGGGCGGCCGCGGGCTGCGGCTCGGCCGGCGGTTCGGCCTGTTTCGCGCACCCGCCGGCGAGCAACGCGCCGGCCAGCAGGAGCAGCGGGAATGTCGCGGCCCTCATGGCTTCGCGGCGCCGGCCGACGGCGGCGGGGTGAGGGGTTCGATTCCGATCACCTCGACCTCGAAGACCAGCGAGGTCTGGCGCGGAATCCGCGGCGGCTGGCCGCGTGAGCCGTAGGCAAGATCGGCGGGAACGATGAGAATCCGTTTTTCTCCGACACGCATCGCGGAGATCCCCTCCTCCCAACCCTCGATGATCTGCCCGCGCGAGAGCCGGAAGGTGAACGGCTGCGCCGGGTCGAGCGCCTGGTCGAATGTCCTCCCGTCGAAGAACATCCCCTTGTAGAGCACCTTCACGGTGTCGCCCGGACGCGGCAGGTCGCCCCGCCCCTCCTGCAGCACGATGTAGCGCAGGCCCGTGGTCGTCGCCTTCGCCTGCGGCCATTTCTCGTCGATCGTGTTGAGTTCCTCCCAGCTGAAACCGGAGCGCGCCCACATAGTTGTCGCCAGGAGCGCGGCCAATCCGGCCACGAGCAGAGCCTTCGGTCTTGGAGCCATGCCGCGAGCATGCGACGCCCCGGGGACGCGGGGCAAGCCCGGGAAATCGGCGCAGTTTCCCGGCCCCCGAGTGGACGCCGTCCCGCCCCCAGCGTAGATTCCGGCGCCCACGCGTTTCCGCACCACCGTCCCCCCACCGGAAAGGAGCTCCCTATGGTCCTCAAGACCCTCTGCGACTACCTCGATCGCGAGCAGATCCGCTACACCGTCATCTCCCACTCGCCGGCGTTCACCGCCCAGGAGATCGCCGCCGCCAGCCACATCTCCGGTCGCGAACTCGCCAAGACTGTCGTCGTCCGCGCGGACGGCGAGCTGATGCTGGCGGTCCTGCCCGCGAGCTACCGCATCGACCTCGAGACGATGAACGACCACCTCGGCGCCGCCCGGGTCGAGATCGCCCACGAGAGCGATTTCCACCATCGCTTCCCCGGTTGCGAGACCGGCGCCATGCCGCCGTTTGGCAACCTCTACGGGCTGCCTGTGTACGTGGCCCGCGAGCTCACCGAGGACGAGTACATCGCCTTCAACGCCGGCTCGCACACCGATCTCGTGCAGATGCGCTACGAGGACTTCGACCGCCTCGTCCGGCCGCGCATCCTCGATTTCGCCGCCCTGGTCTGAAGCCGGCGCCCGCCCGCGGACCGTCACGGTTCCGTTGCGCCGATTTCACCCCCGCAGGTTGCGGGGAACATCGGCGCGCGGCCCAATGTCCCGCAACCCATGCCGCGCATTCTGATCATCGATGGCGACCCCGCTCTCGCCGCCTTCATGGCCCACGTGCTTCGCGACGCCGGACACGAGGTCTGCGTCGCCGGCGACGGCGCCGAGGCCTTGCGCTGTCTGGCCGAGGCGGCGCCCGACCTGGTGATCAGCGAGATGATCCTGCCCGACATCCTGGGTCTCAGCCTGTGCGAGAACCTCCGGGATCGCGTCGAGGCCTCCGGCGGGCGAATCCCAATTCTGGCGACAGGAACCTGCCGCGGTTCCGACGCCCCGGTCCTCACGGCGGCGTCCGGGGCCGACGACTATCTGCCCAAGCCCTTCGGCGCGCAGCAGCTGCTGCGACGCGTGCGCGAGCTGCTCGCCGGCTGTCCCGCCTGACCGCCCCCCGCCGGAGTCCGCGCGCCGTTTTTCGCTGCACCCGGTCGACGAGGTTCCCATGCATGGTGCAGCCATGCATCTGCTCGTCACCAACGACGACGGCCTCGACTCCGTCTTCCTCCACGAACTCGTCCATGCCCTCCGTGCCGCCGGGCACCGGTTGCTCGTCGCCGCGCCCGCCGGTGAACAAAGCTGGATCGGCGCCGCCAAGTCCCGCCACCGCCCGGTGCGCTCCGCCCCGGCCGACCGCGGCTTCGACTGCCCCACGTGGGCGATCGACGGCACGCCGAGCGACTGCGTGAACATCGCTCTCGCCCACCTGCTTCCAGCCGACGAGCCCCCGATCGATGGCGTCGTTAGCGGCATCAACATCGGCCGCAACACCTCGCTGGCGTTCATCCTCGCCAGCGGCACCATCGGCGGGGCGTGGGAGGGTGCCCTCCACGGCCTGCCCGCGGTCGCGGTCTCGCAGGACATCCCGCTGGCCGCCTTCGCCCAGCTGCGGGAAAACGGCGGTCGCCCCGCCCCCGAGCTGCACGCGACCATCCGGTTGAGCGCCCACCAGGCCGCCCATCACGCACCCGCGCTGATCGCCGGCACCGCGCCCCGCACCTTCACGGTGCACAACCTCAACTTTCCCCACCCGGCTCGGCCCGACAGCCCGCTGCGCCGCACCGTCCCGGCCCACAACCTTCTCCCCCGGCTCTTCGCGGCGGCCGACCCCGAGGGCAACCACCGCTTCGCCTTCAACCCCGGCAGCGATCTCTCCCCGGCGGACCTGCCGACCGATGTCGCCGCCGTCGCCGCGGGCGCGATCAGCCACACCGTGCTCGACTACCGCAAACTGGGCCATTGAGATGCGCCGCATGGCTCCCCCGTCGTCTCCGTCCCGCATCCGACGCCTGGTGTTGCTCTGGGGCGCCGCAGGCCTGTTCGTCGCCACGGCCGCCGCCCGGCTGCAATGGGAGTCGCCGGAGATCGCCGCCAAGATCCGCGCCGACGAGAAGGAGACCCACGCATGCTTCCGTTTCGTGAATACCGGTGAGCGTCCGGTCACGATCACCGCGATCCGCCCGGGCTGCGGCTGCACTGTGCCCACGCTCGCCAAGTCCACCTACGCGCCGGGCGAACGCGGCGAGTTCACCATCACCTACCACGTGGGCAACCGCGAGGGACACCACCGCGTCGACATCGCCGTCGACACGGATGATGGCGCGGGCGACACGGTCGCGTTCGTCGCCGACATCGAGGCGCTGGTGAGTTTCGACACCCGTTTCGTGTACTGGAAGGGCGACGAGCCGCGCCGGCCCAAGCGCCTGCGGTTGACGTTCGCCCCCGACCAATCGGCCCGCCTGCTGCAGGCGGAGAGCAGCAACCCGCAGTTCACCGTCGCCTTCCGCGCCGTGGGCAATTCCGGTCGCGAATACGAGATCGAGGTCACACCGCCGGCCGAGGCGCGCAACTACACGGCGGTCACCCTGCACACGCTCGTCGGCTCCGACCAGGTGGAGCGCCAGTTCACCGTGGTGGCGCGCACGATGTGACGATGCGCGCACCGCTTCGCAGCCTGCTCGGTCTCCTCGGCGCCGCCACCCTGCTTGCCGCCGCGACTGTCGCGTTCCGGCCCTCCGCCCGCGCGCTGCTCACCGATGCGCCGCGCGCCGGCGAGATCAGCCTCGCCGCCGCCCGCACACAGCGCGTCCCTTTGCTCTGGGTCGATGCGCGCCCGGCCGCCGACTTCGCCCGCGACCACATCCCCGCGGCGTTGCCGCTCACGGCCGAGGAATGGGACGTGCAGATTCTCGCGGTGCTCCAGCGGTGGCAACCGGGCACCCGCGTGATCGTGTACTGCGACGACCGCGCCTGCGGCACGAGCCGCCAGGTGGCGGAGAAGCTTCGGCGCGAGTACCAGATCGAGGACGTGCTCGTCCTCCACGGTGGATGGGAAGCATGGAAGGCAGCGCGCCAATGAAACTCGTCGGCCTCCTCCTGCGGTTGGCGCTGGCGACGGTCTTCGTCGCCGCGGCGGTCGTGAAGATCGCGGATCCGGCCGCGTTTCACGCCGCGATCCTGACCTACCGGCTCCTGCCCGAAACGCTCGCCGCCGTGGTCGCGCTCTGGCTGCCCTGGCTGGAGCTCTGCGTCGGCCTCGGCCTGCTGTGGCCGCGCCTCCGGCTGGCGGCACTGTGGCTGATCCTCACCCTCACGCTCGCCTTCATCGCCGCGCTCGGCCAAGCGGCCTGGCGGGAGCTCGACATCGTCTGCGGCTGCTTCGGCCGGCCGGCCGCCGTGCGCGGCGCGGGCTATCTGAAATACGTCGTCCGCGATCTCGCGCTCCTCGCCGCCGTGCTCTGTCTGGTCTGGTGCGAACGGCGCCCGCCAGGCTGCGGCGGCCGCGGCGGTCGACCCGAGTAACCGATCTTTCGCTACAACGCGGGCAATGGCGCCCGGCCGTCAATCCGGCTGGGTGAGCACCCGGCGCACGGCGAGCGCGAGCTCGCCGGCCTTGTAGGGTTTCGGCAGGAAGCTGGCGCTGCGCCCCTCGCCGGGATCGAACGCCTCCGCCTCGCGGGTGTAGCCGCTGCAGAACAGGATCTTCAGCTCGGGTTTCAGCAGCTGCAGACGCGCCGCGAGTTCATGGCCGGTCATGCCGCCCGGCATCACGATGTCGGTGAACAACAGGTCCACGCGGCCGCCCAGCTCCGACCAGAGGCGCAGCGCCGCCTGCGCATTGTCGGCCTCGAGGACCGTGTAGCCGAGGCGGCGCAGCGCCATCCGCGCCACCGCGCGCACCGCCACCTCGTCCTCCACCACGAGGATCGTCTCGCAGCCGCCGGGCAACTGCTCGCCTCCGACGGACTCGCCCACCCTCGTCCCCGGCACCTTGCTCACCAGCGCCGGCAGGAAGACCCGCAGGGTCGTGCCCCGGCCGACCACGCTCTCCACCTCGACCCAGCCCTCGTGCTGCCGCACGATCGCATAGACGATCGCCAGCCCCAGGCCGGTGCCCTTGCCGACCTCCTTGGTCGTGAAGAACGGCTCGAAGATGCGTTTGATGTTCTCCGGCTCGATGCCCACCCCGGTATCCGAAACCGAGAGACAGACAAATTCTCCCGCCCGCGCCTCCGGGTGCCGCCCCGCCTGCTCCTCGGTGAGCGTGCGGGCGTCGAGCTCGATGACCAGCCGCCCGCCGCGCGGCATGGCGTCGCGCGCGTTCACGGCCAGGTTCATGAGCACCTGCTCGATCATGCCCGGGTCCGCGAAGACCACCGGCAGCTCCGGCGCAAAACGGCTCTCGAGGATCACGTCCTCGCCCAGCACGCGCCGCAACAGCTTGGTCATGCCGCCGACGAGGTCGCCCGGATCGAGATTCTTCGCCGCCTTCACCTGCCGCCGGCTGAAGGTGAGCAGTTGGCGCGTGAGGTTGGTCGCGCGCTCGGCGGCGTTGGCGATCTCGTCGACACCGATGGCGGTCTCGCTTGAGAGGCCGCCCCGCATGCGGAGCATCGAGATCTGCATCTGGATGATCGTGAGCAGATTGTTGAAATCGTGCGCCACACCGCCGGCCAACTGCCCCACGGCCTCCATCTTCTGCGCCTGCCGGATCTGCTCTTCGAGCTGCAGCTTTTCGGTGATGTCGCCCACATAGCAGTGGACGACCCCCTGGGGCACGATCGGATAGAACGACCAGGAGAGGGTGCGCTGGCGATGCCGGGTCTCGTGGCGCAGCCGGGGCTTCTGCGTGCCCAAGCACTCCCCCACCATCGCCGCGTGCTCGTCGGGGAGCATCTGCTCGACCGTGTCGCACCCCACCGAACGCGCCAGCGACACCGCGGCGCGATTGAAGTACGTGAGGCGGCCGCCCGCGTCGAACTCGAGCACCGGGTTCGGATTGAGCTCCGGGAACTTCGCCAGTTTCCGGATCTCATTGGCCGCCCGGTCGCGCTCGCTGACATCGACTATCATGCACAACAGGCAGGCGTCACCGCCGATGTCCATCCGCTCGAAGAAGCCGGTCGACTGCCGCGGTTCGCCGGTCCTGGTCTTGATGGAAACATCCACAAAGCGCAGCGAGGGCGTCGCCCGCAGGCGCGTGAGCAGCTGCACCCCCTGGCTGCGATCGACGAGGAAATCGAACTCGGCCACGGCACGCCCGAGCACGGCCTCGGGCGCATAGCCCGTGAATTCCACGAACGCCGGGTTTACGTCCACGATCGTGAGGTCGCTCCAGCGCAGCAGGAGCGTGCTGATCGGGTTGCTGCGGAAGAGCCGCGTGAAGAGGTCCTCCGCCGGCGGGTTCGCGCCCGCCGCCTCGCCCACCTCGGGGTGGAACGGTCCCGTCGCAATCTGGGCCCGGAGGAGGGCCCGCTCCTGGGCGGTTCCCCCTGTGACGATCACGCGCAGCGGCTGGGGTGACTGGTCACTCATGAACGGAGAAAAGTTCACCGCCACGGCGCTCCGCGTCGATGGAAAATCTCCGCCGCCGACCGGCTCCGGCGAGCCCCCGCGACCGGGCCCGGATCATCCGGCGCGGCATCCCGCCGCGCCGGGCCGAGGACTCAGATGTGGATCGCCTGCCCGTGGGTTGCCGCGGCGGCCTCCGCCAACGCCTCGCTCAGGGTCGGATGGGCGTGGATCGTGCGGTGGATCTCGTCGATCGTCGCCTCGACATTCATCGCCAGGCCGAACTCCGTGATGAGCTCCGTCGCCTCGCCGCCGATCACGTGGGCGCCAAGGATTTCGCCGGTCTTCGCGTCGCTGAGGATCTTCACGAAGCCCTCGGAGTCGCCGGCGGCCACCGCGCGCCCGGAGGCGGTGAACGGGAACTTGCCGACCTTGTACTCGATCTTCTTCTCCTTCGCCGCCTTCTCGGTCAGGCCGATGCTCGCCACCTGCGGATGGGAGTACGTGCAACCGGGGAAGACCTTCACGCGCTCCGGCTTGCCGGCGCCGAACATGCCATTGACGGCGTTCACCGCCTCGAAGGTCGCCACGTGCGCGAGCCACGGCGGCCCGATGATGTCGCCCGCCGCGTAGAGCCCCGGAACCGTCGTCTGATAGTCGTCGCCGACCTTCAGATACCCACGGTCCATCTCGGGCTTCACCCGCGCACCGAGCAAGCCCTCGGTGTAGGCCCCGACGCCGACCGCCTGGAGCAGCGCCTCGGCCTCGAGCTCCTCGGTCTTGTCGCCCTTCACGAGCTTCAGCTTGACCGACTTCTCGCCCAGGCGGATGTCCTCGCATTTGGTGCCGGTGTGGATCGCGATGCCCTGCTTGGCCAGGCTGCGCTCGAGCAGCTTGGCGACCTCCTCGTCCTCGACCGGAAGGATCTGCGGGAGCATCTCCACGAGGGTCACCTTCGTGCCGAACGCGTTGTAGAAATAACTGAACTCCACCCCGATCGCACCGGCGCCGACGACCACGATGGACTTGGGCTGTTCCGTGCGGGCAAGCGCCTCGCGCGAGGTCATCACGCGCTGGCCGTCTACCTCGAGCCCGGGGATGCGTTTCGGTTTCGCGCCCGTGCAGACGAGAATCTTCGCGGCCTTGAGGATCGTGCCCTTCTTCGCCCCGTCGGTGATCTCCACCATGCCGGGAGCCGGTACCGACGCCTTGCCGACGACGTAGTCGACCTTGTTCTTTCGGAAGAGAAACTCGATGCCCTTGGCCATCTGGTCGGACACGCCGCGCGAACGCTGCACGACCTTCGCGAAATCGAACTTCGCGCCCTCGACCGACAGGCCGAATGCATCCGCATTCTGAATGGTCTTGAAGAGCTCGGCGCTCTTCAGGAGCGCCTTGGTCGGGATGCAGCCCCAGTTCAGGCAGGTGCCGCCGGCACGCTCCATTTCGACGCACGCGACGCGCTTGCCGAGTTGCCCGGCGCGGATGGCGCCCGCGTAGCCCGCGGGTCCGCCGCCGATGACAATGAGATCGTACGAGTTGTTTTCGGACATGGTGGTAGCAGTTCCGTTGAACGGATCGCAACGTCG
Organism: Verrucomicrobiota bacterium; assembly: GCA_023443985.1. Taxonomy (GTDB): domain Bacteria; phylum Verrucomicrobiota; class Verrucomicrobiia; order Opitutales; family Opitutaceae; genus CAJCBL01. Next base: position 9,012 of record JAEZSJ010000036.1, read on the forward strand.
CCGCCACCACCCGCCCGGGTCAACCGGGAAAACCGCCGCGTTTCCCCGCCCCCTCGTTCGGGTGGAACACCTGCCGCCTCATTCGCGTGCCCGGCCGGCCCTGCCGCCCCGCCTTCAGCCCGCGATCGCGGAGCCGATGGCGCGGCGCGCCACGTGCACCCCGTGGCCGCTGCGAGACGCCCGATTCCCGGGGAACGTCCGCGGCTCTGCGATCACCGGTGGCCTCCTCCATGAACAACTGGACCATCAGAAAACGGATCGTGCTCGGATTCGGCCTCGTGCTGCTCCTCGTCGCCGCCCAGACGGCGTTCTCCTTCTCCTCCCTGCGGCGCGCCCAGCGCGCCTCCGCCCAGGTCGCGGACCAAGCCGTGCCGGGCACCGCGCTCGCGGCCCAGGTCGCGCGGCGCATCGCCGATGCCCAGATCGCCGTGCTCCGGGCGCTGGCCGCGGCCACCCCCGAGGAACGCCACAATCACCGGGCCGAGATCGACGACTCGGTCCAGCGGAGCGTACGCGGGGTGACGCTGAGCGAGCAGGTCGCCTCCGGGCTGACGGAGATCGTCAGATACGCCTCACCACCGCGCCGGTCCGCCCCTCCCCGGGACGGACCGCGTGTTCAACGGACCGCCGCCGCGCCCGCGACCAGCTCCTCGAAGTAGCTGGGGAGCGTGTCCCACGGGTTCGGCGTCAGGACATCGTCGGTCAGGTAGATCCAGCCGGCGTTGTTCGCCGCGGCCCGGGCGATGAACGCCGCCACGCTGGCGCGGGGCGTGTTGTAGGGCAGCACGTAGAACTTGCCCGCCGGATAGTTCGCCGTCCACGCGGCCGGGGTCCAGGTGGCGAACCCGGCCTGGCCGTCGGTCTCGAAGACACAGGTCACATCGTTGGTCGCCATGTAGCCTTCGAGCGTGGCGGTCCCGGGATTCGCCACGACCAGGGCTTCGCCACCCTTGGATTTGATGTGGTCCCGGATCGCCCGGTAGTACGGCAACGCCGCCGCGGTGTTCGCCTGCTCGTCGAGGAAGATGCCCTCGACGCCAAAACGCGAATACCACAGGTCGATGTCGGCCTTCACCTGGCCGATGTCGCGCGCCCCGTAGGAGGTGTACACATAGCCGAGCACCCGGCCACCGGCGGCGCGGAAGGCGGAGATCGCCCCCTGGTAGGCCACGCGGTCGGCGTCCTGTCCGCTGTCGGGCCCGTTGCTCACGTTGGCGATCGCGTAGATCGTGCCGGCGGGGAACTTCGCAGCCGCCGTGGTCATCCGTCCCCAGTGGCCGGTGGCTCCACCCAGCGGATAGAAGTACGCCGGCACCAACACCTTCATCGCCGCCGCCGAGAGCGTGGTCCGCAGCCGGAGGAAACGGCGCGCCACCGAGCCGAACTCCACCGTATCCGGTGCTTGGATCAGAAGCGACGCGTCGGGCCGCCAAGTGGAGACCGTCGACCAGTTCACGAGATCGGTGCTCGCCTCCAGGCTGTAGGAGAGACCCGGGGCGCAGCTGCGTCGCGGGAACCGCAGCGACTCGTAGTAGTGCCAATCGGCGTCGATCATCCGCGTATAGGGCGCGCGCACCACCGGCGCGGCGACCGCACCACGCGCCGGCAGGTTGTGGGCGAAGCGCTGGAGGTTCGTCACCCCCGCCCCGTCCGGGTCCGCCTCGGCGCCGCTGACCTCCGGCCGGTTCCGGTCGGCCGCACTGAAGTTCGCCGCGACCCAGGCCGCATACGTCGTGGGTCCCGGGGGCGCGAGATGCACCACCGTCGCTGCGCCGGCGTTGTCCATGTCGTGGAGCTGCACGCGGGGTCCGCCATCGGGAGCAAAGGCAAGGGAGAGGTAGCAACCGCAACCGTCGAGGGCGCAGCCGTCCTCCCCGATCCGGGTCCAGCTGCCCGCGGTGTAACGGTACACGTAGGCGTTCGTCGTCTCCTCGCTTTCGTAGAGCGCGACCCAGGGAGCCCCGTCGGGCGCGAAGACCAGATGCATGTCGAACGCCATCGCCGGCGTGAACCCGGGCGCGCCCACGTACGACCAGGCCCCGTTGGCGAACCGCATCACCGAGCCGTGGTAGTCGTGCGCGTGGTCTCGAAACGCCACATACGGTGCGCCCTCCGGGCCGATCGCCAGGCGCAGGTCGTCCACCTCGCCCTCCGTGAATCCGGCCGGGCCGACCGGCGCCCAAGCGGTGCCGTTGAACCGCAGCACCGTGGCGCGTTCGTCGATCGCGCTCGGCGTCACCGTCGCCATCTCCTTGTACGCCGCGTAGAGCGTCCCGTCCGGCGCGAACGCGAGGCTGGTGTAGAGCGCGCCGTCGGTCGAGATGCCCTCGGCCGGTCCGACCGGCGCCCACGCGTTGCCGTCGAACCGCAGCACCTTCGCCCGCCACCCGCTCGCGTCCTGCAACGGGTCGGAGAAGACGACATGTGCCGCGCCGTCCGGGGCGAAGGCGAGCTTCGGGGAGTAGGCCAAATCCTCGGAGAGCCCGGCCGCACCGACCTGCGCCCAAGTGCCCCCGCTGTACCGCCGCACCACCAGCCGGCCGGAGTTGTTGGCATCGCTGTAGGCGACCCACGGCACTCCGTCGGGCGCGAACGCCAGCGTGAGTTCCCAGACCATGCCCCCGCTGAAGCCGCGCGACCCGACATTCACCCACGTGTTGCCGCTGAGCCGCCGGACGGTCAACCGGTAGTTGTAATCACAATCCTGATAGGCGACATAGGGCGTGCCGTCGGGGGCGAGCGCGAGGCAGTTGTACATGGTGTTGCTGGTATTGACCCAGCGTCCGCCGAAACTCGCCCAGCCGCGTCCCGCCAGGTCCGGCATCGGCAGCGTCACGAAACTCCTGGTCGCCACAGTGCCTTGCAGGATCGCGCCGTCGTCCGCGGTGAAGCAGACGGTGTACGGGGTGCACGCCTTGAGCTCGCGGAGCGTGTAGGTCGCCGCGGTGTTCGCGGTGAGCTTCACGGACCCGAAGCGTGCGGCCGGTGCGCCGCGCCCGTCCTTCCCCGCCTTCGTCTGCACGCCGCTGCCTGCGGCGGGCGCGGCCCCCTCGAGCAGCGTGAAGTACCCGGTGCCGGCGGCGCTCGACTTGAACGTGAACGTCACCTGCCCCGCCCCGAGGTTGCTGGTGGCGGGCGTCGTGAGCGTGGGCTGGGCACAGAGCGTGGCGGCCACCAACGCGCCGAGGACGGCGAGGAGGCGGGTCACGACGAGGCGGAACGGGTACGGGGCGGGGCGGGTGTGCATGGGTTGACGGGCGTGGTGCGCACGCCGGGCGGACCGCGCCCGGCCGGCAACGCACGGCGGTCGGCCCACACTGGGCCCGGCCACGCACGTGAAAAGTCCGCGGTTGTCAAAATCCCGTCGGAAATCCGCCACGACACCCGGCGGGGGGCGAAGGCGGGGCTCAGCGCACGCGGACGCGCAGGAAGAACCGCGCCGCGCCGGCCGGAATCTCCGCGGCATGCGCCACCTGTCGTGCGCTCCCGTCGGCTGTGTAGGTCGCAACGGTGGCCCAGGTCGCAAGGTCTCGGCTGGATTGCACGTCGTAGTGCAGTCCCGCGGCCACGGCCCGGACCGGAAAACGCAAGGTCAAGGTCGCCATCGCCGGACTGCCGTCATAGACCGCAGTCGTCGGCACCGGTGCCGGCCCGCGCGCCGGGAGATCGAAGGCGTAGCGCAACAGGTTTGAAAGTCCGGCACCGTCGGGATCCCCGTCCGGGCCGCCGACAGCCGGATCGGCAAACTCGGCCGCCGAGAAGTGGTCGTTGGCCCAGTCGGGATAGCTCGTGGGCGGCGCGCTGGTGATCGAGATGCTCGCGATGTCGGCCGCACTGGAGAACGGGTTCGTGCCGCCCACTGCCAATGCCGCGAGCTTCGTACCCTGTTTCCCCGCCGTAACACCCGACTGGTCCCACGCCCGGTAGCTGATGCTCGCGCGGCCGGAGTGGATCGCGTCGGGCAAGCAACGGATCAGGTCCGTCGGGCGCAGCAGCAACGCGTTCGCACCGGACACGGTGCCGACCGCCGACCACGAACCGCCCTCGTCGATGCTGAACTGCCAGACGCCTGTCGTGCCGTCTGTACCTGTTATTGCGATACCGTTTGGCGACGCGCCGTCGGGGTCGGCGATGCTGGTCCCGACGACGGCCGCGACCGTGCGGCCGCCGTTCGCCGTCTCGTCCTCGGTGATCGCGGGCAGCTCCGGCGCGAACGGCGTCAACACCGGCGCGTCGTTCGTGGGCGTGACGCTCACCGTGGTCGCAACGTTCAACGTCGCGCTGTTGAAGTAGGTGCCGCTGTCGGTGGCGCCGGTGAGCGTGACCACGCGCGCGGTGGCGCCGGGATGATTGCCCGTGTTGCGGAACGTCATCCCGTCGATCAACGCCGTCATCTGCGAATCGGTCTGGTTCAGACCGGAGAACGAGACGGACGCGGTGCCCGCGTTGACGGAGACGCCGTAGGAACCGGAGATCCCGCTGAGCGCTCCGCCCGCGCCGTTCGTCAACGCGATCGTCGTGGCGCCGAACTGCAGGGTGTCGTCCGTCGCCGCCGCGCTGACGGTGCACTGGAGCGACCTGAACATCTGGCCGCTGTCGTTGGTCGCCGCCACCACGTTTCGGAAGAGATCCACGCCACTGCCGTCCTCAACGAAGGTCGGATTGCCGGCCGTGGCGGTCACCGCCGGAGCGCGCTGGTTGCTGACGACAAACGTGTACTCGTTCGCGCCTGTCGGCATGAGGTTGGTGAGGTTCAAGCCGGCGCTGTTGATGATCCGGTGGTTGCCCGCGAAGCCGATCATCACCATGCCCTCGAGGCTCGCGAGATTTCCGCCCGAAATGGTGACGTTGTAGGTCGTCCCGCTACCGGAGATCCCGGTGATCGTGGCGGTCGTGCCGGAGACCACGAAATCGGTCGCATCGACACCGGTCACCGCCTCCGAAAAGACGAACCGCCACGTGAGGCTGTCGGCACTCGTCGGACTCGTGGCCGGGTTGCCACGCAGGAGATCGGTCACGGTCGGCGCCGCCGCCGCAAGATCCACGTCGAAGTCGTCCAAGTAAATTATTGTCCGCATCGCGCCGACAGCTGTGCCGATTGTCTCCATGTCCTCGATCACGAGTTCCTGCCCGGAACGGTAGCCAAACGCCTCGAACGACACCGTCGTCGAACCTGTATAGATTGAGAGCGGAATCGTGGTCGTTGTCGCCCCGAAGGAGGCCGAGAGATACGGTCCCCAACCCGCCGGACCGCCGGTGCCCTGCTGATCGATGGAGATGGACTTGAGGCCAAACTCCCCGCCCGTGTCCGCCGTCACTACGAGTCGGAAATCTCCCGTCGCCTGGTTCTCGGCGATGCAGAGCCGGCCGTCGGTCTGCGTGATCGTGAAGCCGCCAACCGCAGTGACCGAGAAGTGCAACCGGCCGATGATGAAGGTGCCGCTCGCAAGCGAGCCGGAGGTGACGGGGCCGCCGAGATCGACCGTTTGCGAAACGGCCTGCGCGAGGGGAGCGACCGACGCGCTTCCGAGCAGAAGCGCGACAACAAGGCGGAACGTGCGGTTCATAGGTGGGGGATGCACGCGCATCGGGCGAGCCCACCGTTGACGTGCTGTCAACGCGGGGCCGAGCGCAGTGTGCAGGCAACTACCGGGACGGGCCCAGGCCAAGTCCCAATTCCCCTTTGGCGACGCGCACGGTCCCGGAGATCGGACCTCACACGTCGATCACATCGCCCTTGCCGGGCGGCGGAGTGGGCCGCGGCGGCTGCGGCCCGCGCGGGCCTCGTTGCACGCGCACCCGCCCCGCACCGAACAGCGTGGTGAACGCCAGGTTCGTCAGGCTGATGATCAGCGAGCCGAGCAACGCGGCGCCCAGTCCGCTGACGTAGAATCCGCCGACCAGCCGGCTCGTGGCCCACAGCAGGAATGCGTTGATCAGCCACAGGCCGAAGCCGGCCGAGAGCACGACGAGCGGCAGCGTGAAGAGCACGAGCAGCGGCTTCAGAAAGGCGTTGAAGAGGCTCAGGAGAACCACGACAACAAGCAGCGTCGTGCCGTCGTCGCAGTGGATGCCGGGCACGATCTTGGCCGCCAGCGCCACACCCATCGCGAGAAACAGCCAACGCAGCACCTGATTGAAGAAGCCCTTGTTCATCGTCGTTCCGCGGCGACTGTCGTGCCCGCCCCCAGTGGAGCAATGAAAATACTCCTCGTGCAGGATCGGCTCCGCGGCGGCGGCACCGAGCGGCAGACCGCGTTCCTCGCCGCGGCGTTCGCCCGGTGTGGGCACCCCGTCTCCGTGCTCACGTTCCGGCCCGGTGGAGCGCTCGTCCCCGAACTCGCCGCGGCGGGCGTGGCGGTGCGTCCGCTCCAACCTTTTGATACAGGGCTCGACTGGTTCGCCCCGGGCCTGGTCGCCGCCGCCCGCGCCGGCGCCCCGGAGATCGTGCTCTGCATGGGCCGCATGGCCAACTGCCGCGCCGCGCAGCTCCAGCGCGTACTGCCGCTCGCCGCCGTGGTCGCAACCGTGCGGACCGGCAAGGCGCTCCCGTGGCTCTACCGCCGCGGCCTGCGCACCGCGCACGGCATCATCGCGAACTCGGAGTTCGCCCGCCGCACACTCGTCGCCCCGGAGGGCGCCGCCGACCGCTGCGTGGTGATCCGGAACTCGCTGCTCCACTCCGCCCTGCTCGCCGACGAGGTCACGCCCGCCATCGCCCCGGGTGGCGCTGCTCGCCAGAGCAGCGATCACCCCGCCGCAGCCCCAGTCGGTGGCGCCGCTCGCCAGAGCGACGATCACGCGCCGTCCGCGCAGCCGCTCCTGCTCTGCGTCGCCCAGTTCCGTCGCGAGAAGAACCAGCGCGAGTTGCTCGAGATCGCCGCCCTGCTTCCGCGCGACCTGCCGTGGCACCTGGCTTTCGTCGGAGAGGGACCGACCCGCACCGAGTGCGAGCGTCGCGCGGCCGCGCTGGGGCTCGCCGACCGCATCGTCTTCCACGGTTGGCAGGCCGATCCGGCGCGGTTCTATCGCGACGCCGCCATCGCGGTGCTGACGTCTCAACGCGAGTCGTTGCCGAACTTTCTCGTCGAGGCCCAGTGCGCCGGCGTGCCGGTCGTGACCTACGAGGTCGGCGGAGCCGCGGAGTGTTTCCGCGACGGCGAGACCGGCCACCTCATCCCCGCCGGTGATCGCGCGCGGTTCGCCGCGACCCTGGCGGAGCTGCTCGCGGCTCACCCGCGCCGAGCGGCGATGTCCGCGGCCGCCTGCGCATGGGCGCGCACCGAGTTCGATCCCGACCGCCAGGTCGCCGCGCACCTGGAGTTTTTTGCGCAACTGCGCGCCCGCCGGCCCTAGCCCGCAGCAGCGGCTCCGGCTGCATTCCCGCGCCGCCGGGTTTTGCGCCTCGCCGCCATCGCGCGAGTTGCACCGCACGCCCGGTCGCTTAACCCTCCGCGCTCCTCACATGGCAGCGCTCGAAACCATCCGCCTCCGCGGCGTCCGGCAGAACAATCTCAAGGGCTTCGACCTCGACATCCCGCTCGGGCGGTACGTCGTCGTCACCGGTCTGAGCGGCGCGGGCAAGTCCTCGCTCGTCTTCGAGACGCTCCACGCCGAGGGCCAGCGGCGCTACGTGGAGACATTCAGCGCCTACACGCGCCAGTTCCTTGAACTGCTCGCCAAGCCGCAGGTCGATTCGATCGAGAACATCCGCCCCTCGATCGCGATCGAGCAGAGCAACACCGTGAAGACTTCGCGCTCGACCGTCGGCACGATGACCGAGCTCACCGACTATTTCAAAGTCTGGTTCAGCCACGTCGCCACCTGCCACGACCCGGAGACCGGCGAGCGCGTCGAGGACGACAACCCGCAGACGATCTGGACCAAGGCGCTCGCGCAACTCGCCGGCCGCACCGTGCTCGTCGCCTTCCGTGTCGCGCGACCCGGGAACCTTGAGTGGTCCGAGATCCTCCAGAACCTCCAGGGCCAATCCTACCAACGTGTCCTGATTCCGGACACCACCGGCGCCTGCACCCTCCACCGCATCGCCGACCTGCTCCCCCCCGCCGGTGGCGCCGCTCGCGAGGGCGGCGATCCAACAGCCGCCCCGCTCCCCGCCTCCGCCTCCGCCCTCTTCGTCATCCAGGACCGGATCGCCCTCGCTCCCGCCGCCAAGGCGCGTTTCACCGAAGCCGTCGAGACCGCCCTCCACTTCGGCCAGGGCGAGGTCCGCCTCTTCGGCGAGCAACCGCTCGGCGCGCGTTCCCGCGGCGCCGTTCGCGGGAGCGTCGATCCTGCCCTCCTCCCGCCCCACCCTTCCGGCCGCTTCACCGAGCTCGGCCACTACTCCCGCGGCCTGCACTCGCCGAAGACCGGACGCCGTTTCCGCCCCGCCGCGCCGGCGATGTTCTCCTTCAACTCGCCCCTGGGCGCGTGCCCGAAATGCCGCGGTTTCGGCCGTGTGATCGACATCGACTACCGCCTCGCGATCCCCGACGAGACGCTGAGCATCGACGACGGCGCGATCAAATGCTGGGAGGGCGAAGTCTTCGGCGAGTCGAAGCGCGACCTGCTCGGTTTCGCGAGGAAGAGGAAACTCCCCACCCACATCCCATTCTGCGAGCTCACGCCCGAGCAGCGCGCCTACGTGATCGAGGGCGAACCCGGCTATGGTGAGAACGGTGTCGAGTGGCCCGCCGCGTGGTATGGGCTGAAGGGCTTCTTCCGCTTCCTCGAGGCGCGCACGTACAAGATGCACTACCGCGTCTTCCTCGCGCGCTATCGCAGCTACAACCTCTGCCCCGAGTGCCACGGCACGCGCCTCCAACCCGAGGCGCTCTGCTGGAAATGGCGGGGCCGCACGCTCCCCGAACTCTACCAACTCCCCGTCTCCGAACTCCTGACACTGCTCGCCCCGGTCGCCGCGACCTCCGGTGGCGCCGCTCGCGAGAGCGGCGAATCGGCCAATCGCCAGTCGCCGGTCGAAAACCGAAAATCCTCCGACCTCGCCCTCGACGCGATCCTCTCGCGTCTGCGCTACCTCGAGCAGGTTGGCCTCGGCTACCTCACGCTCGACCGCCAGTCGCGCACGCTCTCCGGCGGCGAGGTGGAGCGCGTCAACCTCACCTCCTGCCTCGGCTCCTCGCTCGTGGACACGCTCTTCGTCCTCGACGAGCCCTCCGTCGGCCTGCACCCGCGCGACATCGACCGGCTCATCGGTATCATCCGTTCGCTTACCGATGCGGGCAACACCGTCGTCGTCGTCGAGCACGACGAGTCCATGATCCGCGCCGCCGACCACGTGATCGAGATCGGCCCCGAACCCGGCGCCGCCGGCGGCCACGTCGTGTTCCAGGGCGATGTCCCCGCGCTCCTCTCCTCGTCGCAGGCGATCACCGGCGACTATCTCTCCGGCCGGCGCTTCATCCCGGTGCCCGCGCAACGCCGCGCCGTCGTACCCGCGACTCCGCGACTGGTCTTCGAACGCGCGACCAAACACAACCTCCGCGACCTCACCTTCTCGCTCCCGCTCGGCCGCTTCGTCGCGCTCTCCGGCGTCTCCGGCTCCGGCAAATCGACACTGCTCGACCACGTCATCCACCAGGGCCTGCTCGCCGCGCGGCGCCAGTTCGCCGAAGACCCCGCCACCCTCGCCGCCGTGCACGGCCTGGAGCACCTCGGCGAGATCGTGCTCGTCGACCAGTCGCCGCTCAGCCGCACGCCGCGTTCGAATGCCGCGCTCTACGCCGATGCCTGGGACGGCATCCGCAACCTCTTCGCCGCGACCGAGGCCGCCCGCGAGGCGGGCTTCTCCGCCTCCAGCTTCTCGTTCAACGCCGGCGACGGCCGCTGCGACCACTGCCAGGGCCTCGGCTACGAGGCGGTCGAGATGCAGTTTCTCTCGGATGTCTACGTGCCCTGCCCCATCTGCGAGGGCCGCCGCTTCAAGCCCGAGATCCTCGCCTGCACGTGGCACGGCCGCAGCGTCGCCGACGTCCTCGCGCTCACCGTCCGCCAGGCCCTCGACTTTTTTGCCGCGCAACCCGCCATCCGCTCACGCCTCCAACCCCTGGACACAGTCGGCCTCGGCTACCTCACCCTCGGCCAGCCCCTCAACACCCTCTCCGGCGGCGAGGCCCAGCGCCTCAAGCTCGTCAAATACCTCGGCACCTACACGACGTCCGAAAGCGACGCCGCTCGCGAGCGCGGCGGTTCCGCCACGCCTGCGGCGGGTGCATCGCTCGCCGACGCCCGTCCGAAACCCACCAGCTCCTCCGTTCGGAAACCCGAAACCCGGAACCCGGAACCCCATCGAGAAGCAGCCCTGCTGCTTCTCGATGAGCCTACGACGGGCCTCCACCGCCACGATGTCGGCCGCCTGCTCACAGTCCTCCACGCACTCGTCGACCGCGGCCACAGCGTCGTCGTGATCGAGCACAATTCCGATGTCCTGAAGAATGCCGACTGGTTGATCGAGGTCGGTCCCGAGGGCGGCGCCGCCGGCGGCCGTATCGTCGCCGAGGGCACGCCGGAACAGGTCGCGCTCACCCGCACCGCCACCGCGCCCTACCTTCGCGCCGCCCTCGCCCCCGCCGCGACCGAGCCGCTCGCGCTCGCCGCCGAACCCGCCGCCCCAGCAC
>JAEZSJ010000078.1 GCA_023443985.1 Verrucomicrobiota bacterium
TGGCGCTCAACCTCATCGACAACGGCATCAAGTACGGCGCGGCCGGCGGGGTGCTGGAACTCCATGCGGACGCCCTGGCCGGGGGCTGGGGGATCGTCGTGGCGGACCGCGGCCCCGGCGTGCCCGCCGCCCACCGCGAGCGGATCTTCGACCGTTTCCACCGGGTGGACGACTCGTTGACGGCGACCCAGCAGGGCGCGGGCCTCGGCCTCACGATCGCGCGGCGGCTCGCGCGCGACCAGGGAGGCGATCTGGTCTGCCGCGCGCGTGAGGGCGGTGGCGCGGTCTTCGTGCTCACATTGCCGGGGGCGATGCCGGCATGAGCGGCCCGCACAGAGGACCGGCCTTGGACTGGATCTGCGCGTCGCGGGTTGGCGGTCTTTTCGACCCGCCCCGGCGAGGCTTCATCCGCACGGCCCGCGACATCCCGGCGGTTCCCCTCGTGCGGCGGCAGACCCGAGATTGTCAGGTATTCCGTGACAATCTCCTGCACCGGCGCAGGCTCGCGAAGCGGCAATGGTTTCCTGCGCTCCAGGCCGCGATGGGCTCCGCCCCGCTTCCCTCATGAAAGCCCGCATCCTCATCGCCGAAGACGACGCCGATATCCGCCAGGGCTTGAGCGATCTGCTCGAGGGCGAGGGGTACGCCGTGGTGCCGGCAGGCGACGGCGCGCAGGCGCTCCGGCTCGCGGCGCAGGAGAAGGTCGACCTGTACCTCCTCGACGTGATGATGCCCTCGAAAAACGGGTACGACGTGTGCCGCGAGCTGCGGCGCCGCGACCAGCGCACCCCGGTCCTGTTTCTCACCGCGAAGGGCGAGGAGATCGACAAGGTGGTCGGGCTCGAGCTCGGGGCGGACGACTACGTGACCAAGCCGTTCGGCGTGCACGAGTTGCTCGCGCGCATCGGGGCGCTCCTGCGGCGGGCCAAGCGCGGGGCGATGGAGCCGGAGGCGACGACGTTCGGCGACACCCTGAAATTTGGCGAGGCGGTGGTGGACCGGAAGACGTTCACCGTGCGGCGGCGCGGCACGGAGTCGCCGCTCACGCCGCGCGAGATGAAGCTGCTGGAGGCGTTCGCCACGCGGCCGGGCGAGGCGCTCACCCGCGACCAGTTGCTCAACGCGGCGTGGGGAATCGACTATCTGGGGACGACGCGGACGCTCGACCAGCATGTCGCCCAGTTGCGCAAGAAGATCGAAGTCGACCCGGAAAAGCCGAAGGTGCTGCTGACCGTGCACGGCGTCGGCTACCGGTTCGCGCGGTGATTCGGGGCTCTCTGCGATGATGGGATACCGCCATCATTGCGTGCGTGTGGGGGTGCCCGGCTTGCTGGCGGGACCTATTCCTCGAGGACGAAGATCGCCACTCCGGTGGCGGCCTTCTCCATCATCGGGACGGTGGTCTCGATGACGGTCGTGCGGGAGTGATGGGAGCGGCCGGCCACGGTGCCGGTCGAGACCGATCCCGTGTACTGGTCGCCGGCCTCGCGCAGCAGCACGCCGTTGGCGCCGAGCTTGGCCGCCTCCTCCTTCAGACGGCGTACCACGGTGTCCATCTTCTCCTGCTCGGTGAACGCCCAGGAGTCCTCGCTCGACGTATTCAATAGTGCGATCTCCTCGTAGCTCTTCGGCTCCCGGAGGAAGATCCGGACCTGCTCGGGCGCGATCGGTTCGCGCGGCGTGCCGACGATGATCTGGGAGGTCGTGCTGCAGCCCGCGAGGACGAGGGCGGCAGCCACCGCGAGCGCTGTGAACGGTGTTTTCATGGTGATGACCGCGCGAGGGTGGTACGGTCCGCGGGGCGCGTCAGTCGGGACAGGATGGCCGGTCCAAACGAACCACGGGCGGATCGGGATCATGGCGACACGCCATGCCTGCCGGCCCGTCCGTCCGCCTGTCGGCGCGGCGGGCCTGGGGGCCGCGCGGAAGGGCGACGCCGGTTCGTCACGGGCGGGTCCCTTGACAGCGCGGCGAACGGCCGTTACTCCGGTGCCCCCGATGGACGCCGCGCTCGCACAACCGGTCCTCGTGCTCAACCGCCTCTGGCAGGCGGTGAACGTGATCGCGGCGCGTCACGCGTTCATGCTGCTGGCGCGGGAGCATGCGCAGGTCGTCTATCGCGACGAGGTGCGCGACGACTTCCGGGTGTTCTCGCTGATGGATTGGCTGGATTTCTCGCGCCACAACCCGCCGGTCGAGGAGTGCGAGCGGGTGCGCGCCGTGCGCCAGCACATCCGCGTGCCGCGCGTGATCCTGCTCACGGTCTTCGACAAGATGCCGTGCAAGGAGCTGAAGCTGACGCGCAACAACGTGTTCGAGCGCGACAAGAACCGCTGCCAGTACTGCGGGAAGACCTTTGCCCGCGAGGAGCTGAACCTCGACCACGTGATCCCGCGTCATTACGGCGGCAAGACGACGTGGGAGAACATCGTGTGCTCCTGCATCGCGTGCAACACGCACAAGGCCAACCGGCTTCCGCACGAGGCGCACCTTCGGCTCATCCGCAAGCCGGCGCGGCCAAAGTGGCGGCCGATCATCTCGACGATGCTCGAGAAGCAGCCGCACCATCCCGCCTGGCGGCACTTCCTCGACGTGGCGTATTGGAACGTCGAGCTCGAGGAGGGTTGAGGGCCGCGCCGTCCGCTCCGGCGGGCGGAGGCGCCTACAGCGCGCCACCGGGTTGCCGCGCCTCCGCGGCGAGATCGACCCCGCGCAACAGCAGCGCCTGTTCCTGCAGCGCGAAGAACCAGGTGCCGAGCAGCACGACGGCCAGTTCCGAGAGCGCGAGATCGACAAGCACGCGGCCGAGCGTCGCGCCGGCGGCCAAGTCGTGGCCGAGCAGGAGCGGCTGGGCGAGGAACAGGATCAGGTTCGCCACCAGCGCGCCGGCGATCGGCGGAACCGCGCCGTCGCGGGGCAGGCGGGAACGCACCGAGTGCCAGGC
>JAEZSJ010000095.1 GCA_023443985.1 Verrucomicrobiota bacterium
GCGCCAGCCGCCGCACGCCCTCCGGCGGCGCAGCCGGTGCGCGCGCCGCCGCGATCGAGACCGCCTGCAACGTCGCCACGCCACGCGCCGCGAGCCGTGAGTCGGCCGCGCGCTCGAGTTGCGCGAGCTGTTCCCAACGCCGAGCCTCCGCGAAACCGTCGCCCGCGCGCTGCGCCACGTCGGCCATCCGCAGCCCGCCCTCGGCGAGCGTCGCCTGCAGCCGCGTCATCTCGCCGGCGAGTCGCAGCGCCCACCCGAAGCCGCGGTCCGGCGGATCGACGGGAAACACCTCGCGCAGCCCGCCGAGGTCCGTGTCGCGCAACACCTCGACCCACGCAAGAAGCACCTGTGCACGCGTGGCGGTTCGAGTCTCGCGCGGCATCGCACATTCCAGCAACTGCTCCGGCACGAGCACCCGCGGTGCGAGCACCGCTCCGCCGCGCGTGGCGGCGTGCACTGCAAGCGCCGCGCGCAACCGGCGCCCGGCCTGGCGGGTTGGCACGACGATGAGGAGGTCGGTCAGATCGAGCGCCCCGCCGCTCCACCCCGCCGCGAAATGCGCCACCGCCCGCTCGAGGAGCGGCCGGTCCCACGGGAGAATACTGAGGGTTCGCGGCATCGGCGGAAAACGCGTCGCAAGGTTGGCAGAGTTGCCCGTCCGAACACAACCCGCGCGTCGCGCGATCGTCCGGCCGAAAATCCGTGCCGGGCGAGTAGCGGGTTTCCCGGACTCGGTTGTCACCTACACCGACCGCACGGCTCTCCCTGCGCGTCCGCAACTCCCAAACACGCCATGCTCCACGCCGGTTTTCCGCACCGCCTCGCCGCCGTCCTCGCTTGCTCGCCCGCTGCCGCCGCGCTCGTCAATGCGCAGACGAACAGCGACGCCCCGTACTATTTCACGACCTTCGCCGGCGCCGCCGCGCACGGCACGGCCGGCGGTCCCGGCGCCACCGCCCGCTTCTATCGCCCGGCCGGAATCGCCCTCGACACCGATGGCAACGCCTACGTCACCGACGCCGGCAACAACACCATCCGCAAGATCACGCCCGCTGGCGTCGTCGGCACCTTCGCCGGCTCCCCCGGCACCGTGGGCAACTCCGACGGCCACGGCGCCGCCGCCCGTTTCGACACCCCGTGGGCGATCACCACCGATATCGCCGGTAATCTCTACGTCCACGACACCGGCAACAACGCCATCCGCAGGATCACCCCGCAGGGCGCGGTGACCACCGTCGTCACCCCCACCGACCGCACAGCCACCGAGATCGATCTCCTGATCGCCGCCCACCGCGCGCCTGCCGGCCTCGCCGCGGTCGACATCCCGATGGAACGAAACGGATGGTACCATTATCCTGATTACGACAATCCGGATCTCTACTACCCGGGCTTCACCGCCGAGTTCCAGCTTCCGCCGCCCACTCTCGCCGTCGATTCGGCCGGCAATGTCTACTCCGGCAACGATGCCGCCATCCACAAGACGACCGCGGCTGGCGTCGTATCACTCCTCGCCGGTACCGTTCGC
This sequence comes from Verrucomicrobiota bacterium, assembly GCA_023443985.1. Classification (GTDB taxonomy): domain Bacteria; phylum Verrucomicrobiota; class Verrucomicrobiia; order Opitutales; family Opitutaceae; genus CAJCBL01. Next base: position 1,526 of record JAEZSJ010000095.1, read on the forward strand.
TCCTACGGCGTGGTGGACGGCCTCGGTTCCGCCGCGCGCTTCGGTTACTCGCTCAGCCTCGCCACCGCTCTCTCCGGCCAAGTGTACGTCGCCGACCAGATCAACGCTGTCATCCGCAAGGTCGGTCCGGCCGGCGATGTCGTCACCGTCGCCGGCAACGGCCGGGGCCGCGCCCAGGATGGCGACCGCGCCACCGCCTCCTTCACCGCGCCCGCCGCAATCGCCACCACCGACTCCGGCAGCCTCCTGGTCGCCGACGACACCACCGTGCGACGCATCGCACCCGACGGGAGCGTGGTCACCCTCGCCGGCTTGAGCTCGAGCAACGCGATCGGCCACGCCGACGGCTCCGGCACCGCCGCCCGGTTCGGCGAACACCTCGGCTGCACCCTCGCGCCGGACGGCTGCCTCTACGTGGCGGACTCCCGCAACCACACGATCCGGAAGGTCACGCCGGCCGGCGTCGTCTCGACCTTCGCGGGGCGACCCGGCGTGTCCGGCAGCACCGACGGCACCGGCGAGGCAGCCCGTTTCTCCGGTCCACGCAGCATCGCCGCCGACCGCCACGGGAATTTGTATGTAACCGACGGCGACAATCACCTCATTCGCCGGATTACCCCGGCCGGCCTGGTCACCACGCTCGCCGGACGGCCGGGAGTCGAAGGCGCCACCGACGGTCCCGCCGCCGCGGCAACGTTCGCCTGGCCCGGTGAGATTGCAGTCGACGGCGCCGGCAACATCTTCGTCCAGTGCTGGGGCTCGCCGGGCGGCGCACTGCGCCTGATCACACCGGAGGGCACCGTCTCCACCCTTCCCGCCGGCGCCGCGCGGCCGCTCTCCAGCGACGTCGCCGGCAACGTCTACGGAGTCCTCGGCGGCACAACCATCGCCAAGCTCCACCCCGACGGTTCCACCACCACCGTCCTCGACGTCGCCGCCACTTGGCCGAACCTCCGCGCAAGCAGCGAGGAGTCCGCTTCGGTCGGCCCGTTTGCCGTCGCGCCCAACGGCGACATCTACCTCACGCGCCCGAGCGGCCTTCTGAGGCGAGTCTCCGTCGGCGGTGGTGTCGCGACCTTGGCGGGCAAGTGGCGACTGGCCGACGACTCACCCTGGCCCACCATCAGCCCGGTCGACGGGCTGGGAGAAGCGGTGCGTTTCGAGGAACCCGGGGCGATCGCGGTCGACCCCGCCGGTGCCGTCTATCTCTGCGACGGCTCCACGATCCGCAAGGGCGTGCCCGCCGGCCCGGTGACGATCACCAGCCAGCCGCAAAGCCAGAGTGCGACCGCCGGCGCCGCGGTGCAGTTCACCGTCACCGCCACGGGTGTACCCGCGCCGACCTACCAGTGGCGCTTCAACGGCGCGCCGCTCTCCGGCGCGACCGGCGCCACGCTCAGCCTGCCCTCCGTGACGACCGCCGACGCCGGCTCCTACACCGTCGTCGCCACCAACGCCCTCGGCGCCGCCACCAGCTCCTCCGCCACGCTCACCGTCTCCGCCGCACCCTCCACGCCTTCGAATCCATCTTCCGTTGGCAGCTCCGGTGGTGGCGGCGCGCTGGGCCTCGCCTTCGCCCTCGGCACCAGCCTGCTGCTCGCCGCCCGCCGCCGTGGCGACGCCGCCTCGGTGCAATAGCGGGTTCGTCGCGCCCGGTTGTCGTTCCCTGGCCATGTCCTCCTGTCCGCCCTTGCCCAACCGCCCGCCGCCCGGCCTCATCAAACCGGTCGCTCCGGTGGTTGCATCACCACCACGGCGCGCCGCCATGTCGGACCAGTCCCAGCACACCAGCGGCTTTGCCGAACTCTACCGAGCGACCCTCCAGCCGCTCCGCCGCTTCCTCGCGCGCCTGCTGACCGATCGGGCCGAGGCGCAGGACATCGCCCACGACGCCTACCTGCGCGTCCTCCCGCAGCTCGACAACCAGACCGCCCGGAACCCCGAGGCCCTCCTCTACGTGACCGCGCGCCGCCTCGCCCTGAACCGCCTCAAGCGCCGCCAGCGCTCGCCCATCGACTCCGCCGCCCTGCCCGAGATCGACCCCGCCGTTCCCGCGACCGATGCCGCGCGCCAGGCCGTCGTCCGCCAGGAGCTCGAGCTGCTTGAACACGCCATCGCCGAGCTCCCCGCCGGCTGCCGTTCGGTCCTCCTCCTCCGCCACCACCAGCAACTCTCCCACCGGGAAATCGCCGACCGCCTCGGCATCGCCGTGAGCACGGTCGAGAAACAACACGCCCGCGCGTTGCGCCTGCTCCGCGCCACCCTCGATACCGCCACCGCCAACGAAATGGTGTGCCCATGACTTCCCCCCATCGCCCTCCCGCGCCCGCCGACGAGGAAGCCGCGTCCCTCTGGGCCGCGAAACTCGACGCCGCCCCTCTTTCCTCCGCCGATCTCCGCGCCTTCGAGACATGGCTCGCCGGTGCGCCCGGTCGCCGCGAGCTCGTCGCCGACTACTGCGAGTTCGCCGCCGATGTCGGCCGTCTGGTCCCCGTGCTCGCCGCCGAAGACCGGCTCCCCCCCGTGCAGCCAGCCGCGCAGCCCCGGCGCCACCGCGGTCGGCTCGCCGCGTTCGCC
>JAEZSJ010000109.1 GCA_023443985.1 Verrucomicrobiota bacterium
GCTGCTGGTCGGGCGGTAGTCGAGCGCGGTTTCGTCCGGCACAGGCGGGGGCGGCACGAAGGCCGCCCCGAGGCGCCAGACCTGGAGCAGGGCGAGCAGCACGCAGAGACCGAAGGCGGGCATCAAGCCGTAGCGCCGCGCGAGCGCGGCCAGGCCCGGGCTGGCCGCGACCCCGAGGTGGTGCTCGTCGAATACGATGTGGCGGTGCGGGCCGGCGAGGCGCACGAGGAGAGCGGTCGCGCGGGCGCGTTGCAGCGCCTCGTTGCTGACGAGAAACGAATCGGTGATCACGACTAGCGTGCCGGCGCCCACGGCGCGTTCGGCCCAGAGCGCCCGGCCGTCGCGGGCGAGCACCACGGTCCACTGCGCGGGATCGTCGGGCGTGACGACGAGCGAACTTTCCCAGCGCAGATCGGCCGGCGGAACGAGATCGGCGACATCGCCTGCGGCGAGGCGGCCGCTGTGGTCGCGTTGCAGCTCGATCCTGAGGCCCCAACGCGTGAAGGCATCGACCGGCGGCGGGCGCTTGGGCGTGGCCTTGGCGGGCTTCGGGGGACGGGCGGGATCGGTGCGTTCGGCCGGTTCGGCGGCGGGCGCGGGGGCGGAGCGCTCACGTTTCTCCTTCTCGAGGCGCTCCTCCTTGAGTTGGTCGCGCTCGGCGGCGTCGCGTTCGAGCTCGGAGGTGGGCGCGTAGTGCTCCGCTGCGAGGCAAACGACGACGCGAGAGCCGCGGGTGAGGGCGGTGTTCAGCGCGGCAAAATCTTCGGCCGGCAGCGCGGTCCAGTCGTGGCGCGAGGAGCCGACGAAGAACCATGTGGCGGTGCGGGCGGTGCGGCGTTTCTCCGGCGCAACGAGCGAGCGCTCGACCTCGAAACCGGGCAGCGCGGCGAGGGCGTCGTGCCACGCGCGCGTGCCAAGGGGGTCGGCACGAAAAGACGAATACGGCGGGTAGAGGTCGCGGGCGAGGCGACGTTGGAAGACCAGCCCGAGGACGAGGACCAACAGGCCGGCGAGCACGCCGAGCGCGAGGAGCTGGAGGCGCGGCTTCATGCGGCGGTCGGGGCGGGCGCGAACTCGGCGAGCCAGTCGCGGACGAGCGGCTCGGTGGCGGGCACGTCGCCGTACCAGACATCCTCGAACGCACGGCGGCGGGCGCGGAAGTGGTCGACGAGTTCGCGGCGGCTGAGCGCGCGCCGGGCGAGTTCGCGTTCGTAGTCGAGGTTGGTCTTGAAGCGCGTGAGCACGAGCAGGCCTTCGGCGGCGCGGCGCGCGAGGGTGGCGAGGTAGAGCGCGCGCAGGGCGAGGCGCCACTCGCCGGCGGCGATCTGCGCGCGGGCGAGCTCGAGCCAGCCCTCGTACGGGAGCTGGGCGGCCTGCACGGTTTCGTCGCGCAGGTCGGGCACGGCGGCGGGGACCGGCTGCGCTGTCTGCGCCGTAACGGAAGGACGGGCACGGGACTGTTTCCAGATCTGCCAAGCGAGCCAGCACAGACCGAGCACAGCGGCGCCGAGCAGGGCGTAGAGCAGGATCTTCATGGCGCCGGCGGCTGCACCGGCGCCGGCGGCGCTACCGGAGGAGCGGCCGCCGAAGACACGTTCGAGCCAATCGACGAAACGGTCGAGCGTGCGGCCGACGGAGCGCAGGGTGCGCCGGATGAAGGCGGAGCAGTCGGCGAAGAACCGCTCGACGGCGCTCAGCTCGGCGGGCGCGGCTTCGGATGGTAGCGGCCGGAGCGCCCATTGGAGATCGTCGGCCTCGAGCGTGCGGTCGATGGCGTGGTCGAGTTCGGCCGCGGAGGCGACGGCGCTCGGGACGGGTGTCGAGGGCGAGGCGGATTCCTCGGCGCGCGCGGTGCGGGGCGTGGCGGCGAAGAACAGGAGTGTCGCGAGCAGCGCGGCGGCAGCGCGGTTGAGTGACGCGGCGGGCGGGCGGAGGCGGGCGAGTTCGCTGCGGAGATCGTCGCCGGTTTTCCGTGACCGGCTGTGGAAAACGCGGAGGGTGTAGAACGCCTTCACCAGGGGATCGACGGCGAGCCACGTGAGCGTGGTGACGAGCGCCAGGAAGGTGGTGTTCAGGAACGCGACGCCGTGGAGCTCGAAGATGCTCGCGCAACCGAGGAAACGGGTGGCCAGCCACGGCACCGCATAGAACGCCGCGGCGAGATTGAGCCAGGCGACCGCCGCGAGCGCCTGGAGCCAGAGCAGCCCGAGATGGTTCTGTGCCGGCCAGACCTCGGCGAGGGACCAGGCCTCGCGGCGCAGCGGCGGGCGGTCGGCCGTGGGCGCGCCGAGCACGGTGGCGTTCTGGTGGAACGCGTAGACCCAGCCGAAGGGCGCGGCCAGGAGGGCGGCGAGCGGCAGCGCGAGGACGCCCCAGACCTGGAGCCGGAGCTGGGTGGCGGCGAGCGTGCGGAGGTTGGCCGCGGAGAACGAGGGCGGCGGCGCGCCGAGGCGGAGGGCGAGCAGGTGCGCGCAGAAGGCGGACTGGCCCGCCTTGAGGGCGGCGAAGAGCGCCACGAGCGCGGCGGCGGCGAAGGTGCGCTCGCCGGGGCCGGGGGCGAACCACGCCGTGCGTGCCCAAAGGTATAACACGCCGGTGACCCACGGCACCGCGCCGGCGAAGTACGCGAGCCAAGCGGCAGGCGGCGCCCGGCGGAGGAGCTGAACGGACTCCTCGACGAGTTCGGTGCCGGACGGGCCGTCGCGGCGGGCGGTGCGGAGCGCCTTCATGGCTTGCCGCCCGGGACGGGCCGCTCCTGCCAGACGGTGGCATCGTGCACGTCCTGCGGAATCCGGGCGAGCAGTTCGCCCACGAAGAAGAACACGGACCAGAGGAAGACGGCGGCCACGGCCAGCGAGAGCGCGTGGCGCAGGCCGGCGAGATCGCGCGCGCCCCGGGCCGGTGCGGCGGTGAGCCGGGCAAGGCAGCCGGAGCAGAGCAGGCGGCCTTCGTGCTCGACGACGCACTCGCGGCAGAACGGCTGGCCGCAGGCGGGACAACGTGCGGCCGCTTCGCGCTCCGGGTGGCGGGCACAGCGCCAGGCCCGCACGGCGACAGGGCGGAGGTCGGGCACGGGCGAGGGCGGCATGGTCAGGCGGAGGCGGCGCCGGCGCCGAGGTCCGGCGCGATCTCCGGAGCGGCGGCGCGGTGCGCGGTGGTGCCACCGATCGGCGGGGGCACGAGCGAGGCCTGGGCGGCCTCGATCAGCGGGACGATGCGCGCGAAGACGCGGCGCGTGCGACGGAAGCGCGAGAGTGGCGGCAGCGGGACGGTCTGCACGCCGGTGACGATGTGGACCTTGCAGGTGCGGCCGAGCGCGAGGTTCCAGAGGAAGATGATCAGCGTGGGAATCGTCGGCACGAGGAGCCAGGGGAAGGCGCTGCTGCCGGAGAACAGGGTGATGGCCGCGGGAACGCCGCAGAGGAGCAGCCCGCAGCCGGCAAGCGCGAGGAGCAGCATGAAACGGCCCGAGTCGGCGACGACCAGCGACTGGATGTCGCGGAAGTAGAAACGTTGATACGTCTCCGAGAAGCCGGTCGAAACGACGAGCAGCAGGTGGTCGGGTCCGAGCCAGAGGCTCGAATACGTGCCCAGGCCGGAGCGGTTGCGGGTCAGACGGCGATAGAAACGCTGGCGGGCCATGGGATCAGGGGCGGGCGGCGGGGGTGCGGAACAGGGCGACGAGCCCGATGGTCCAGCCGACGAGCTGCGCGGTGGCGAAGAGCATCGCCAGGATCAGACGCACGCGGGAGCCGCGGACGAGGCTGCCCGGTTTGTTCCAGCCGTAGAGTGCGAGCCCGAGGGCGGTGGGCGCGGTCACGGCGGTGAGCGGCCACACGATGAGGGGCAGCGTCGCCGTCATCAGGGCGATGCTGTCCCAGAGCAGGCGCGACGGGACGTTGTCGGGGCGCGACGCAGGACGGCTGGCGATGCAGCTCGGGCAGAGGCATTGGCCGGCGAAATCCACGGCGCACACGGCGCAGAGCAGGCGGCCGCAACCGCTGCAGACGGCGGCGGCGCGGTTGGTCGCGTGGAAGAAGCAGGTGGCGTCCTCGCCGAGGGTGGCGGCCTCCGGGCGCGCGACGGCGCGACTGGCGTGGAGGGCGGGGAAGGGGACGAACTCGATGTCGGTTTCGCAGTGGCGGCAATGCACCTGGCGCTCGTTGAGCCACGCGTCGCGCGGGAGTTCGCGGTGGCAGCTCGGGCAGTTGGAGGCGAGGGGCATGGCGAGCGGCGGCGCTCAGCGGAGGCGGATCACGCGGGTGTCGCAGATGCGGTCGTGGAGCGCGCGTTTCTCGTCGTCCCAGCCGGCCATCATGTAGCCGATCATGAGGGTGATGGCGCTGACGAAATGGGAGAAATAACGGCCGATGATGCGGCCCTTGCCGAGTTTGGCGCCATCGGCCCGCAGGAGCTTCAACCCGAGCGCCATCTTGCCGAGCGTGGCGTCGTATTTGCGGATCATCCAGAGCTCGTAGGCGATCGCCATCCCGAAGCTCAGGAGGTTGGTGACGAGCTGGAAGCCGATGGTGATCGCGGGGCTGGGCGGTTGGTTACGGTTCGCCGCGAGGTAGAACCCGAAGATGAGCGCCAACGGCATGACCACGACCATGTTGGCGACGCCGACGACGAGGCCGTCGATGATGCGCGCGACAAACCGGATCCAGAAACCGGCATAGCCATACGGGCCCGGCATTGTGTCCGCCGCGGCAGGATTGAGGCCTTCGCGCAGGCGCTGAAAGAACACATCCCGATGCTCGGCGCTGACCCAGCGGCCTTCGTACTGGAGCATCTGGCTCTTCGGGTAACGTTTGCCGGATACAGCGCAGAGCGCGGAGTCCGGGTCGTCGGGACCCGGGCCGCCGGCGACGGTCTGCCCGTAGGGCACCCAATCGGGCATGCCTTGGCGCCACACCAGCGTCGACGGTGTGATCGTGCCTTTCGCGACAAGCGCGCCGAATTCCTCGTCGGAGATCGGGCCTAGCCGTTGGTTCAATTCCGCAAAGTACCACGCCATAGGGAAAGCGCTGTGACGGTAAGGGCGGTGTGGAGGCGGTGGGAAGAACAGAAATCGGGGAGTTTTCGGGGTGGGGTGCCGGATTTCGGGGGTTGGGCGGAATGCGGGTGCGGTGGGACGACGGATGAAACTGGTGCTTGCCGGCTGCACCCGCGGGCGCGGGCTGAAGCGCCACGCCACGGAGGGTAGTCACCGCGCGGGGGCACGATTGGCGGGATCGCTGGCCTCGCGGGCAGCGCCACGATTCGGAGCGGGCGTCCTTGGGCCGTTCGGCGCGAGGGCGCGTGCTACGCGAGATTCTCGGTGGCGCGGGCGACACGGAAGCTCTCGACGACCCAGCCGCTGAGGATCTTGTCGGGCTGCTCGACGACTTCGCGTGTGATGGGGAACTGGGTGCGGCCGGTGTTCCGGGAGACGAGTTTCAGGCCGTGGTGGAAGTCGCGAAACTTCTCCTCGCAGAGCGCGCGGATCGTCTTGTCAGTGGCGAGGCTGGCGTCGATGAGCGCGGAGACGGCGTCGTCGGCGAAAAGCAGGTCGAAACCGTGGTCCTGGCGGAAACGGGCAGCGAAGGCGGTGACCTCCTCGCGGAGGACGCCGTGCTGGCGGTCGGCGTTTTCGCGCAGGAGCTGCTGCAGCGCGACGGTGGGGGTGGCGACGGTGTCCGCGTTGATCGTGAACGACTTGATCGCGGTGGAGGGCAGCTCGAACTTGAAGTCGCGGAAGACGCGTTCGAGCACGGTCATCAGGCCGCGGGCGCCGGTGTTCTCGGCGGCGGCGCGCACGGAGACCTCGCGGAGGGCCTCGGGTAGGATCTCGAAATCGATGCCGTAGCCGGCGAAGTCGGCGCGGTATTGTTGGAGGATGCTGCCCTCGGAGGTGGTGAGGATGCGTTCGAGGTCCTCGGCGGCGAGCGCCTGGCAGGCGACGCGGACGGGCAGGCGGCCGACGAATTCCGGCTCGAACCCGTAGGAGATGAAATCCTGGCTGGTGACCTGCGCGAGGTAGTCGCTTTCGCTGCGCTCGAGGCCACGGGCGGCGCCGAAGCCGATGGCGGTGCTCTGCACGCGGCGTTTGATCTGCTCGGCGAGTTTGTCGAAGGCGCCGCTGACGATGAAGAGGATGTGGCGGGTGTTGATCTTGCGCGGGCGCGGTTTGCCGCCGCGCTGCATCTCCATCATCGCCTGCATCTGGCCGAGGAGGTCGGTTTGGCTGTGGAGCGAGACATCGGTTTCCTCCATGAGTTTGAGGAGGTTGATCTGCACACCGCGGCCCGAGACATCGCGGCCGCCGACGGCATTGGTGGCCGCGGCGATCTTGTCGATTTCGTCGATGTAGATGATGCCGTACTGGGCGAGTTCGACATCGCCGCCGGCGGTCTTGACCAAGTCGCGAACGAGGTCCTCGACATCGCCGCCGACATAGCCGGTCTCGGAGAACTTGGTGGCATCGGCCTTCACGAAGGGCACGCCGATGAGCTTGGCGATGCACCGCATCAGGTAGGTTTTGCCGACGCCGGTGGGGCCGAGCAGGATGATGTTCTGCTTGGCGTAGTCGCGCTCGCGCAGCTCGGGGTTGTCGAGGCACTGGCGGACGTGGTTGTAGTGGTCGCAGATGGCGACGGAGAGGATCTTCTTGGCATCGTCCTGTTTGATGACGAAGCGGTCGAGGTGGTCGCGGATCTCGCGGGGGCGCAGGTTGAAGGAGCGGATCCGCGCGAGCGCGGCGGCGGTCTCGGCGTCGGGAGAGGCGGGCGGCGGGGGTGTGGTGGCGCCGCCGCCGGAGCCGGGTTGCGGCGGGGGTTTGGCGGTGGCCATCATCTGGCGGACGGAGGCCTGGACCTGCGGATCTTTGAGCAGCTCCTGCACTTTGCGCTCCAGTTCTTCGAGGGGGTTCTTCGGGCCTTCAGTGCTCATGGCGGGAGGTGTTCGGCTTTCGGGTTGACGCAAGATCACGTGCAGCAATAGCTTACCGCACGTTTCATCCACTGATTTTCCTCAACAGGAGACCCGCACCATGTCCAACAACCTCACCAAGCGCGAGATCGTTCTGGAAATCTACCAGAAGACCGGCTTCCCGCAGAAGGAAGTGCAGCAGACCGTACAGATGGCGCTCGATATCGTTCAGGATGCGCTGGCGTCCGGTCGCAATGTCGAGCTGCGCAACTTCGGCGTGCTCGAGGTGCAGGTGCGCAAGGCCCGTATCGGCCGTAACCCGAACAAGCCCGAGACCGAGGTGGTCATCCCGACGCGCGCCGTGGTGAAGTTCAAGTCGGGCAAGATTCTCAAGGCCAAGCTCAAGAAGCTCGAGCTGAGCAAGGTGGACAAACGCGGCATCGTGCCGCCGCCCGCGGCGGGTTCGTCCACGCCGTCCGCTCCGAGCGCCTAAGCGCCGCGCGCGCTCCGTTCCCACATGGCCCAGTTTCAGACCCTGCCGGGGTTCCGGGAGTTCTATCCCGAGGAGACCGCCCGGCGTAACCACCTTTTCCGTCTCTGGCGGCAGGCGGCCGTCGCCGCGAACTTCCTCGAGTATGACGGCCCCGTGCTGGAGCCGCTCGAGCTCTACAAGGCGAAGTCCGGCGAGGAGATCGAGCAACAGCTCTTCAGCTTCGAGGACAAGGGCGGCCGCGGCGTCTCGTTGCGACCGGAGATGACGCCCACCCTTTGCCGGATGGTCGGCGAGCGCGCCGGCGCGATGCGGCGGCCGATCAAGTGGTTCAACATCGGCGAACACTACCGCTACGAGCGCGCGCAGAAGGGCCGCCTGCGGGCATTCTTCCAGTTCAACGCCGATCTGCTCGGCGAGGCCGGACCCGAGGCCGAGGTGGAGCTGATCGCGTTGCTCATCTCGTGCATCGCCGCGACCGGGTTGACCGAGCGCGACTTCTTCATCCGCCTGAGCGACCGCAACCTCTGGTTCTTCTACCTGCAGGCGATCGGCTACACCGAGGCGCAGGTGCCGGATGTGCTCGGCACGATCGACCGGCTCGAGAAACAGGGCGACGACGCCTTCAAGTTCTTCGAGGAGAAACACGGTCCGCTCGCGCCCGAGAAGCGCGCCGAGATCGCGTCGTTCACCAAGATCAACTCCCTCGCCGCGCTCGAGGAGCGTCTCGCCCCCGTGACCGCCGCCGGCGGCCCCGCCGCCGAAGCGCTCGCCGCGCGGTTGGCCGATTGGCGCACGTTGCTCGGCGGACTCGAGGCGATGGGCTACGGGGCGTTCATCCAAGTCGACCTCGGCGTGGTGCGCGGGCTCGCGTACTACACCGGTTTCGTGTTCGAGGCCTTCGACCGCAGCGGCGAGTTCCGCGCGATCGCCGGCGGCGGCCGCTACAACAATCTCGTCAAGAAACTCGGCGGGCCGGACCTTCCGGCGGCCGGTTTCGCGATCGGCGACGTGGTCATCACGGAGATGCTCAAATCGAAGAGCCTGCTGCCCGAGATCGTCTCGGCGCCGGACATCTTCTGCATCATCGGCGGCCCGGCGGAGCGAAAGACCGCGTTGTCCGACATCCGCATGCTGCGCGCGGCCGGCTATCGCGTCGAGTACCCGTTGAAGGACGCCGGTTTCGGCAAGCAGTTCAAGCAGGCCGACCAGAACCGCGCCCGCCTCGCCATCATCTACGGCGGCGACGAACTCGGCCGCGGCGCGGTGAAGATGAAGCTGCTCGCCGACGCCACCGAGCGCGAGATCCGGCGGGACCATCTGCTGCAGGCGGTGGGCGAGTTGCTGGGCAAGGAGTGAAGCCGGGGCGGGCGGAAGTCCGCTCCAATGCCGATGCAACCCGACCGGGCCGCAGTGCCACCTGAGGGCCTCCCGAAATCGGGCCCGTGGCGGCGGTTCGGCCGCTCGCTGTGCCGCGTGACGATCGCGCTTGTGGTGCTCTACGGACTCGTGTGCCTGGGCGCGCGATACGTTTCCAACTGGCTGCTGTTCCCGGTGCCGGCACCGAGTTACGGCGAGAAGATGCGCGGGCTGGTGCGGCTCACCGCTTCCGACGGAACACGGCTCGCGGCGGTGTATCTTCCCAATCCGCAGGCGCGGCAGATCGTTCTGCTCTTCCACGGCAACGGTGACGATCTCGGACCCACGATGAATCGGATCGAGGCGTTGCAGGCACGCGGCTTTGCAGTTCTCGCGGTCGACTATCCCGGCTACGGCCTGTCCGAAGGCCGTGCGTCGGAGTCCGGCCTCTACGCGGCGGCTGAAGCGGCGTACGAACATGCCACGCGCACGCTTCGTTGGGCGCCGGAACGGGTGATCGCGCACGGCGTTTCTCTCGGCGGGGCTGCGGCGACCTGGGTTGCGTCGAGGAAGCCGGTGGGAGGGCTCGTACTTGAGAGCGCGTTCACGAGCGCCTACCGCGTGATGATCGGGTATCCGGTTGTGCTGGGCGATCGGATGCCGAACCTGGCGCGCATGCGGGAGGTGCGTTGCCCGGTGCTGGTGATCCAGGGATTCGACGATGGCCTGATCGCATGGGAACACGGCCAGCGGCTGTACGAGGCGGCGCCTAACCCCAAACGGTGCTACTGGGTTCCCGGCGCGGGGCACAACAACGTGATCTCGATGGGCGGCGACCGCTACTGGCGGGAACTCCGCGATTTCGCGGCGACCCTGCCGTGACCGGCGGACGCGAGTGCAGCGCCTCCTCGTAGGTCGGTCTTCACGCCCGACATTCCGGAAACTCGGGGGTAAACCCCGACCTACCGAACGCCGGGCCGCGCACGGGATGGCGTTCAGGTCCGTGGTAGGTCGGGCTTCACGCCCGACTTTCCGGAGACCTCGTCTCCCGCGCGGGCGCTGGGAACCGGCGGATCGGCATCAGCCCACTCCGGCAATGGTAGGCCGTTGTTCCGGGTGGGCTCGAACCACGCCCAATCTTCCGGGCAGCAGCGATAGGCTGGCCAAGCTTCCGTGAACGGAAGCAATCGGCTCCGATAAGGATTCAGCTGAATGTAACGGAAGATCGAGGGCAGCTCATCGCTCGCGCGCAGTCGGTGATCGAAGAACGAGGGTTGCCAATGCAGCTCAGCTCGTCGCAGTGCTCCGGCGCTGCGGCCTTTGAACAAGCGCACGGCTGCAGCGAGCGTTCCGGTTCGCAAGGTCACGACGAGATGCAAGTGGTCGGGCATGATCACGGCGGAGCGTGAGGTCCAGTTGCCCTCGTTTTCCATACGGTCCGCTTGAGCGAAAAGTTCGGCGGCCACGGCGGAATCGGCGAGATTGGATGCGGGCCGTTCTACGCAGATGGTGAGGAAATAGTCGGCGCCGGGCAACGAGACGCGTCCGCGGCGCAGTTCGCGATAACCGAACGATGGATTCGCATCGGCAGAACGCAGGGGAGTCTGGTGTAGGTCGGGGTTTACTCCCGACTTTCCGCCAAGTGCCGGACAGGGCGGAAGAGGAGTCGGGCGTGAAGCCCGACCTACGGGGAACTCGTTTCGCGATTCGTCCAGGGGTGAGATTCAGAGTCCGGGCGCGGCTCAGCGCCGCGGCTCCTCGGCGTACCAGCGGCTCTCGCGACCGGCGGCGTCGACGGCGGTCACAAGGTAGACGTCGCTCGCTCGCCCTTCGGGGTCGGCGAACTCGGTGGCGACGAGCGGGGCGGTCGACTCGCTCGTGTAGGGAGAATTCAGCCACACCCACGGGCCGCCGTCCTGCTTGGCGCGGTAGACGCGGTAGGCGGTCGCGCTTTCGACGGGCGACCAACGCAGGCGGTTTCCGTCCCCGGCGCGGCTCTTCTCGACACCCGTCGGCAGAGCGGGAGCGGACTGCGCGGCCGGCAGTCGCTCGAGCAGCTCGAGCAGCAGATCGGTGTGCGCGAACCACATCAGCTCCGCCCACGGCTGTTTCGTGCGGCCCTGCTGGTCGACCCAATAGGCGGCCTCGGTGCTGCCGATCCGGCCGCGGTCGGCCGCGCGGGCGAAAAGGCCCATGAGCGGCGCGGCGGACCAGTTCTCCCAGCGATGGTCGTGGGCCTGGCCGCGGAAGAAGTTTGCGCGGTACCAACTCTTGCCCCGGCCGCCGGGGAGCACGTGGTGCTGGAGATCGGCGGTCACATCGACGCAGTCGAAATAGCGACCGAGCGCGGCCGGGTGGATCCAGAGATCCTCGCCGGTTGCGAGTTCGAGCGAGCGGAGGTGGAACTCGCAGATCGAGGCGTAGAGGAAGTCGGAGGGCTCGGGGCGGCGCGTCTCGCCGGGGTACGCGCGCTGGCCGTGTCCGTAGATGGCGGTTACGGAGGGCGAGTGCAACGCGTCGAGCGCCCAGGCCGCGAGCGGGGTGTCGTCCGTGCCGCGGGCGCCGTAGAGGGCGAGCCCGAGCGGGCCGATCTGCATGTTGAACGCGGTGGCGAAGCTGTCGACGTATGGGAAGCCCGCCGCATTCACCCGACCGAAGGCGCGGCGGGTCGCCAGCCCGATGGCACGTGCGGCAGCGGGCCGCTTCGGCGACGGGGCGAGCCGGTCGAGCAACGGCAGCGCGCTGCTGCCGTAGCCGAGTTGGTAGGGATCGATGCGGCCCTGGTCCCTCGGGTTGCGCGGCAGCATCGGCTCGGGTCTCGCCCATTGCGGCAGATGGAAGGCCGGGTCGCCCTCGGCGAGGGCGGGTTTGCGGGCGAGCAGTGTCTCCAGTTTCGCGTGCGCACGCTCGATCTGGAGCAGCGCCGCCTCCTGTGGCCATTGTCGGCTCCATTGTTGGATCTCGCGGAAACGCTGCGCGACGACGGGCATCGCGGCGCGGACATCTCCGGGGCCGAGGTCGGGCTCGTCGACGATCGCGACGAGCGGCTGGAGGCGGCGGCGGGCCTCGTGCCAGAGCGCCTCGTCGTCGGTCGCAGTGGTGAACACGTACTGCATCTCGCCCCAGAAGGCGCGCAGGGTGCCGCTGTTGCCGTCCTTGTGGCGGCGGAAGGTCGCCGCGCCTGCGACCGCGAACGCATCGCTCCGGCCGATCTCGAGTTCGCCGCCGCCGGTCTGCACGGCGGGCACCGCGAGCAGCGCGGAGCTGGCGGTGGACGCCACGAGAGCGTGGAGCATGTGGCCGCTGGTGGACCGTGTCGGGCGGCGCAGGCCGGCCGGGATGGCGCGCACACGCGCCTCGCGGCCGCCGGCGAGGCGGAGTCGGCCGGCCAGCAGTTGGTGCTCGGCGGCGCCGACGACTTCGCCGGTCGGCTCGCCCTCGGGCGCGAGGCGCTCTGTCTGCACGAAGTGGGTGCCCTTCAGCGGCACGCGGTAAACGAACTCCGCAGCGTCCGTCTGGCCACGGGGACCGAGGCGCACGGCGAATTTGGCGAACAACGGTCCGGCCCCCCAGCGCACCTCCCGCACCTCGAGTGCGCCGGGCTCGCCGTAGTCGAGCGCGTGACGACGGAGTTCGCTGCAGTCGGGGGCCTGGCGCACGAGCGTGAGGCGTGGCGCGATCCAGCCTCCGGGCAGCTCCACGGAGTGGCCGCGCGGCGTGATTGCGGCGAGGGCGCCGGCGCGGGGGCCATCGGCGAAGAAGGTGAGCGAGAGATCCTGTCCGGCGAGGGTCACGCGGTCTCCGGTGCGCGTGGCGGAGGCCGCGGCGGCGGCCGGGGACGCGGTCGCCGCCGCGGGGCGGGCGACGAGCACGAAGCGCTGGCGTTCCCAGGCGGCGACGGTGGTGGAGAAATAGAGGTGGCAACGCGTGAGCCGGCCGCTCTCGTCCCGGCGGACATCGTCGAGTTGGAAGGCCAGCGGTTCGCGGAGGGCGGTGTCGTTCTCCGCGTGGAGCGCCCAGTGCGCGGGATCGTTCGGCTCGTCCTCGTGCAGGAACAGCGGCACGCGCACGAGCTCGTCGGTCCGCGCCTCGCCGACCCGTTCCTCGACGGTGAGCAGGCGGAGGACGTTGCCCGCGGGACCGGCGGGCCGGAGCCGGGGGACGAAGGGTGCCGGATCGGGTGACGAGGCAACGAATACGTTGGCCGCCGGCCGGTCGGCCAGGAGCCCGAGCGGCAGGAGGGCGAGGAGGAGGACGAGCGCGCGCGCCATGGCTCGCGAGCCTAGCGGGAATGCGACGTTTCGCCACATGCCGGAGACTTCCGCTGGCGCGGTCCGGCCGAGGGCGGCTGGTGTTCCGTGCGGTCGCGAGTGCGGGGCGCGGTCTCCACGGGTTCGGCGCCGTGGAGGGGCGGTGCCGCCCGCCCGACCGCCGCGTCCCGGCTCACGTGTCCCAGTCGAGGATGATCTTGCCCGGCTCGCCGGAGGCGGCGCGGTCGAAGGCGTCGCGGAACTTCCCGAACGGCAGGCAGTGTGTGATCGCGGGCGTGACATCGAGGCCGCCGTGGAGCGCCAGCGTAAGGCGTTCCCAGTCGGTGGCGTTGTCGCGCGCATCGATCCCGTGGAGCGTGAGCTGCTTCGACTGGATCGAGTACCAGGGGACGAGCGCGTCGTCCGCCGGCAGCCCGAGCAGCGCGAGCTGGCCCCCGAGTCGGACATGGGTGATCAGGTCGGCGAGCGCGGACGGCTGGCCGGAGGTCTCGATCCCGAGATCGAAACCGTCGCCGAGGGCGAGGTCGCGGCTGACATGGTCGAGCGTGGTGTCGCGGGTGTCGACCGTGCGGGTGGCGCCGAGCATCCGGGCCAACGAAAGAGCGGCGGGGCTGGGATCAGCGACGATGATGCTGCGGGCGCCGCAATGTTTCGCAATGGCGACCGCCATGCAGCCGATCGGCGTGGCGCCGGCGATCAACACCTGTGCGCCGAGCAGGTCGAAACGGCGGGCGATGCGCGCGGCCTGCCCGAGCGGAACGAAACACGCGAGCAGGTCGGTCGGCAGCCGCGGATCGGCGTGCCATACGGCGGCCTGGGGCAGGCAGACGTAGTCGGCGAAGGCGCCGTCGCGGTCCTGACCGAGACGGCGTGCCGCGGGGCAAAGGTGGCGTTGGCCGCCGAGGCAGTGGCGGCAGGTGCCGCAGGCGATGCAGGGCTCGCCGATGACCAGTTCGCCGGGATGGAAGTCGGTCACGCCCGGGCCGGTTCCCGCGACCAGACCGACGAACTCGTGTCCGATGATCAGCGGCGGCCGCACCATGCGCTGGGCCCAGGCGTCCCAGCGGTCGATGTGCGCGGCGGCGGCGCTGAGAGCCGTCTTCTTGACGCGGATGAGCACGTCGCCGGGGCCTGGGGTCGGCACGAGCGCCTCGATCAGTTTCAGGCCCGGCGCAGGGTCGATCTTCGCCAGGGCTCGCATCGTCTTCGGCACGGCGTTTCGATGAGCGTAGATGTGGGGCATCGATGCCGGAACTATCGGACGGCTCGGGGCACGGTTAACTCGTCCGGCGGAAATTCAGGAATCCTCCTCAAGTCGGCGCGGCGTGGATGCCGTCGCGGGCGTGCGGGCGGCGGTGCGAGGGGAGGCGGGCGCGCGGTCCGGCCTACGGAAGCTCGATTTCGTGGACGCGCCAGAGATACCAGGCGGCGATTGAGCGATACGGCGCCCAGCGGCGTGCGTAGTGCGCGAGCTCGGCGGGCGTGGGTTGACGGCGCTTGCGGTGGAGTTTGCGGAAGCCCTCCCGCACGCCGAAGTCGCCCGTGGGTAGAACGTCGGGACGGCCGAGGTTGAACATCAGCACCATGTGGACGGTCCACGGGCCGATGCCGCGCACCGCGGTGAGGCGTTCGACCAGCTCGGAATCGGAGAGCCTCCGGGCCGCGGCGGGCGTGGGCACGGTGCCGTCGAGGACCTTCGCCGCGAGATCGCGCAGGGAGGCGAGCTTGTTGCGCGAGAGCCCGGCGGCGCGCAGCGGTTCGTCGGGCATCGCGAGCAGGGTGCGCGGAGTGGGGCGGCGGCCGGGGAAGAGGGCCTGCACGCGGGCGAGGATCGAGGCGGCGGCCTTGCCATTGAGCTGCTGGTACACGATCGACCGGAGCAGGACGTCGAACAGGCTCGCGAGTCGCTGGGGGGCGAGGTCGCAGGGGCGCGCGCGATCGACGACGGTGGCGAGCTTCGGATCGGTGGCGCGCAGGTGCGCAAGCGCGGCGGCGAGGTCGTAGAGGGGCGTCATGGGCGGCGAAGACGAGGCCCGAGCATCGGCGACCCGGGACCCCGACTCAAGATCCGCGGGGGTTGTGGCGGCGGATCGCTCAGTCCTCCGCAGCGGGCGGCGAGGGGAAGAACACCTGGAAGACGCTGCCCTCGCCGGGCCGGCTGGACACCGCGACGGCGGCGTCGTGGGCCCGCGCGATTCCAAGCACGAGCGCGAGCCCGCGGCCGCGCCCGTGGAACTTGGTGGTGAAGAACGGATCGAAGATCCGACCGAGGTTCTCCTCGGTGATGCCGCAGCCGGTATCTAAAATCGAGACACAGGCGTACGAGGCGGCGAGCGGCTCGAAGTCGACCGGCAGCCGGTGCTGGGTGGGCAGCGCCGCGGCGGGGATCAGGGAGACCTCGACGCGGATCGTGCCCCCGGCGGGGGCGAGGGATTCCTCGGCGTTGGCGAGCAGGCAACGCAGCAACTGCTGGACCTGGGCTGGATCGGCCTTGATCGTCGGCCCGGGTTCGGGAAGGACCGATTCGACGACGAGATTCTGCAGCCGCCGCTCGAGGAGCGTGGCGAGGGCGTCGCGGCCGCACCGCGCGAGGTCGAGGCGCTGGCGTTCGCCGCCGGACTGGCCGAGGTAGGTGAGCAGCAGCGCGCCGATCTCGGAGGCCTGGCGGGCGGAGCGTTCGGCGGTGTCGAGGACCTCGTTGGTGGTGGCATCGTGGCGCAGTTCGAGGCGCAGCATCTCCAGGCCCATGAGCACCGTCTGGATCTGGTTGTTGAAGTGGTGGGCGATGGCGGCCGCCATGCGGCCGAGGCTTTCGGCCTTCTGCAACTGCCGGTCGAGGATCTCCATGCGACGACGGGCAGTGATGTCGCGGGCGATACCCAGCAGACCGACGATGCGCCCGCCCGCGCGGATCGGGCGGGCGCTGATCTCCACGCAGACGGTGTGGCGGTCCCGTGTGCGGAGTCGTGTCTCGAGGCAGGCGACCGGGGTGGGCGCGTCCGGGGCCGGCGGTTGCGCGTGGGCGAGAAACGCCGCGAGCGTGGTGCGCTCCCCGGGGCCGAGCAGATCGCCGAAGCCGAGGGCGAGCGCTTCCGCGGCGCGGTAGCCCGTCATGCGTTCCCCGGCTGGATTGAAGGAGGTGATACGGCCGGCGAGGTCGGTGGAGAAGATGAAGTCGCTGGCATTCTCGACGATCTCCCGTTGGCGGGCGCTCAGGACGACTTCGTTCTCCATCTGCCGCCGGATCACGGCGGTCTGCCGGCGCAGCTGCCGGCGGAGCAATGCGACCCAGCCCAGCCCGAGCACGAGGCAGAGGGCGATGGCGCCGAGGGCGGAGAGCGCGCGACGGGCGGTCCACCACGGCGGCCGCTCCTTCAACGTGAGGTCGGCGGGCGAGCGCAACTGGATGGAGAAGGAGGCGGGCTCCTCCGCCTCGTCGTACTCGATGGCGTAGAGCCCGACGGCCGCCACCACGGAACCGACCTCCAACTCCTCGGCGACCGCCGCGGGCAATGGGCCGGGGTGGGCGAGCTCGATGCTGCTTGCGCCCAATGCGAGCGACAGGCGGGTGTCGCGTGGCCGGACCGACACCGCGGTCAGCCGACCGACCAGCGACACGAGGCGGCCGTCCAGCGCGGGGTCGACGGCGGGAGCGCGGGGGAGTGCGAGCGGCACAGGAGCGACACCGGCGGCGAGGCGACGGAGGACGGCGCCCCGCAGCACGCTCCGGGCCCCCTGCCGGCCCGGCACACCCGCCACCTCCACCAGGTCGCCCGGCCGGAGCGGGTCGGCCGCGGCACCGTAGGCGCGCACGACCCCGGTGGTGTTCTCGACCACGACGAAGTGGCCCGGCCGGTGGAGCAGCACCGTGCCGCGAAGACGGATACGCTGCATCTCGAGCGTCTCGGGTCGGTAGAGCGCGAGGTTGCGGATCGACTCCTCCGGCACGGCGAACGGATCGGCGGGCGGCGGCTCGGTGGCGACCAGCTCGGCGGCCGAGGGCACGTAGAGGAAGAAGCCGGCGATCCGGTCGTATTGGTTGGTCCAGGATTGGCAGACGCCGCGAACTTTCAGGAACGAGCCGACCGCGAGCTCGGGTGCGGCGGACTGTGGAATCGAGGCGGTGATCTCCCCGGCGGCGGTCGTGAGGAAGAGGCGCAGCCAGTCGCCGAGCGCGTCGACCTGCCGGAGTTGCCCGCGCATCTCGACCCATTGGCCGTCCTGTGCGCCGGTGCGGGCCTGTTCG
Organism: Verrucomicrobiota bacterium; assembly: GCA_023443985.1. GTDB lineage: Bacteria > Verrucomicrobiota > Verrucomicrobiia > Opitutales > Opitutaceae > CAJCBL01. The sequence goes on from JAEZSJ010000109.1 coordinate 17,276, forward strand.
AGGCTGATCGGGCGCGGGGTGGGCAGGGGATGCGGCCCGAGGGACTCGACGCGGTGCGCGCACACGCCTGGGAGCGACGCCCCCGCACTCGTCACTCCTTCGACGGAGACCTCCGTGCCGGCCGCCGGCAGCGGGGTGTCCTCGCGCGCAAACCAGACGCGGACGCCGCCGGCGTCGTCGTTGAGGTAGATGATCCGCTGGTCCGGGTGGGCGAACGTGACGACACCGCGCAGCCGTACCGGCAGGCCGGCTTCGAGCTCCGTGGCGGTGAGGCGGCGCACCTGGGCAATCGAGGCGAGGACCGGTGCCGTGTCCCGCGCCTCGGACTCGGGCCGCACTTCGTCGAGCGACGGGGCGAAAAGATAGAACCCTCCGATCTCCATGGAGCCGGGGGGCGACCAAAGTCGGCAGACGCCGCGAACCGACAACCTTGCACCTTCACGGAAGTCGGGCGGTTGCGTCGCGAGGATGCTCACCGTGAACTCGCCTTCGGGCACGGCGAGGGTCAGCCGCTGCCAGTCGGCAAACGAATCGATGCGGGTTAGGCGGCCGCGGAGGCTCACCCACTGGTGTTCGAAGGCACCGGCGCGCGCCTCGGCGAAGGAGATCTCGGGCGCGGGCGGCAGCTCCGCCGGCGAGCCGCGGGTCAGCGCGGTCGCCAGCAACTCGGGGACACGGGCTCCCATTTGCCGCAGCGCCGTGAGCTCCACCGTCTCGCCTGGCCGGGGAAGCGGCACGCCTTCCGGCGGAACCACCACGGCGACCTGGCCCGTGCCGTCATGGAGGTAGAACCGCCGCTGGGTGGCGTGGACGAAGGTCACGACCCCTTCGAGCCGGAGCGGGTCCGACAGCGACGGGCGGGCGGCGCCGAGCGCGCGGATCGCACCGACGGAACCGTGAGTGTCTGTGCCGGCCGGTTGCGCTTCCGGTTCATCGGCGCCCTGCGCGGGCGTGGCGGCAAGGCAAAGCCCTGCGACCAGCGGGAGAGCCGGCGCAAGAAGGCGAAGCAGTGGGCCGTTGAAGAGCCGGGAGGCGCTGCTCCGCAAGGCGTTGAACACCGTGTTGACGCCACCTTCATCGGTCTGAAACGCGCGGACTTGCGGAGCTTTTCGCGAGCGACCCCTGCGTGGTGTTGGCGGTCGATCGGCGGTGCAAGAAGTGGGCGTGCGCGCTCGGTTTTCGACCCGACACCGGGGGACGCTGCTGCTCCTGCGGGTGTGGGCCGAGGGCGACCGGCCGGCGAGGTCCTTTCCTCGCCCGAACAATTGGGAGAAGGAAAGGGCGGAGCCTCGGGACGATCTCGCCCCGGGCGGAGCAACCATCCTCCCGGGCCATCGAGTCGAACCGGCGGAGTCGGGCATGAAGCCCGACATGCAGGGATAGCGGGCGCAGGGGTGCGGCTCCCCTGCGCGAGAAACGCTCACGCGTTTCGCCACGGCGCGAGCTCAGCGGTACGTACGCGTCTTCTTCCACGCTTCGCGATCGGTGAAGGTGGGGACGGGGGGATCTTTCAGCACGTGATCCTTGGCGGTGAGTTGGACGACGACCAGGCGGCGCGTGGCGGGCGCAGTGAGTTCGGCGATGATCTGGCCGACGCGCTCCGGCGTGAGGGCGTCGAGCGCGGCGAGGGTGGCGGGTGTCTGCTGCCAGTCGCCATCGAACTCGTACGCGAGCTTGAAGAGTTGGTAGGAGCGCTCGGAGACGTTGTTGGGCTTGATCGAGAGCTGGGCGCGGAGGCCGTCGCGCAGCGTGGCGAACTGCTCGGGGGTGACGGCGGCCCAGCGGCGGCCGAGGTCGGCGAAGTAGGCGTCGATGCGGCGGCGGAGTTCGTCGCTTGGATACTCGGAGGACTGGACGACACCGTAGGTGAGCAGGGCGGGATCCGACGCATGGGAGCCCGCGCCGACGATGTAGCCGAGTTGCTGGTGCGTGCGGAGGTCGGCGTAGAAGTCGTCGCCGATGAAGTTGCCGATCAGGCCGGCGGCGGCGCGGAGCTCGGGGGTGTTGGCCGGGTAGAGGAAGGTGAGGCTGGTGAAGGAGTTCGCGCCGGAGAGCGTGGCGGCGTCGACGACGGTCTCGCCGGCGGCGAGTTGGAGGTGGCGGGTGCGCACGATCTCCGCCGCGGCGGCGGGCGAGGAGTGGATCCGGGAGCGGAGCAGGCGGGCGAGGCGGGCGGCCTCGGCGGGATCGACGTTGCCGCAGGCCAAGCCGTCGATCTGGCCGGTGGAGAAGAGCGCGGCGAGGGTCGAGTTGACCTCGTCGCGGGTGAGGGTGCGGGCGGGCTCGAGCAGGTCGGCGGGGGTGAAACCGGTGCTGGTGAGCACGGCGCGCTGGCGGGCGCGACCGCTGCGGAAGGCCTCGGCGCGGGGGAAGCTGGCGAGGTCGTTGACGACCTGGTCGCGCACCGCGGCGAAGGTGCGCTCGTCGACGGCGAGGGTGGCGGTGCGCTCGATGAGCTGTGCGAGGAAACGCTCGGTGGAACCGCTGTAGCCCATGGCGTAGAGGTAGAGGCCGGCGTTGGCGGCCACCTCGTACTGGATACCGGCGGCATTGGCGTCGGCGGAGAGGTCCTGCAGCGCGAGCTGGAGCGCGGTCTCGAAGAAGGCGAGGCGCACGGTGGCGCGGGCGTCGAGCGTGGTGGTCCCGGGACGGAGGTGGAAACGGTAGGTGACCTGGGGGCGGGCAAGGTCGGTCTCCTGCGTGTACGCGAGGGCGAGCCCGGGTTCATCCACGATGCGGACGGGCCGGGTGGCGAGCACTTCGGTGTTGGCGGCGGCGAAGGGGTTGGGTGCGGGGAGCGCGAAGGCGGCGGCCTCGGGCGGCGTCCGGGTGAGCGCGGCGTAGGCGGCGCCGGTGTCGGCGCGGTAGCTGTAGTCGAAACCGTAGTACTTCTCCTTGCGGTCGCCGGTGAGGTCGGGGGCGAGGAGGGTGACGAGGGCGTTGTCGGGCTGGAGGGCGGCGAGCACGCGGCGGTAGGCGGCCTCGTCGGGGGCGAGCCAGAGGAACGGGACGCGTTCGGCGAGCTCGAGCGGGTAGTGCAGGGCGGCGCGGGCCAGGGAGGAGGCGAGCTCGTTGCCCTCGCCGCGGTCGACGTAGGCCTCGTCGCGGCGGGCGAAGGCGGCGCGCTCGTTGAAGGTGGTGAGCGGGTACGGCGCGGCCTGGAGGGTGCGGGCGTAGGCGAAGAAGAGCTGGAGCACGCGGTCGGTCCGGGCGCGGCCGTGCGCGGTGAGGTCGACGATCACGAAGTAGGCGCCGTGGTCGGCGGCGCGCTCCTCGAGTTCGCCGGCGATGCCGACGGCGAGGTCCTCGGCCTTGAGCTGGGCGAGCAGGCTGCCGGCGCCGCCGGTGGCGAGCAGGCTGGTGACGAGTTCGGCGGGGTTGGCGGCGAAGGCGGCGCGGGTGGGGCCGACGGGGAACTGGAGGACGAGGCGCGGGTTCTCCTGGGCGGAGGGGATCTGGACGAACCGCAGGGCGGCCTGGCGCGGGAGATAGGGGACGGAGGCGACGGTGTGCGGCGCGACGGGGCGGCGCGGGATCTCGGCGAAATAGCGGCGGGCGAAGGTCTCGAGCTGGTCGAGGCCAGCGGGGGCGCAGAGGGCGAGCGCCATGTGGTCGGCGCTGTAGCGGGATTGGTAGAACGCGATGACCTCCTCGCGCGGGGTGCCGGCGAGGGTGGCGCGGTTGCCGATGGAGAACTGCGCGTCGGGGGCGGCGGGGTCGTAGAGGCCGTTGGCGACGAACTCAAGGCGGGCGAAGTCGTTGTCGCGGTGGCGTTCGAACTCGTTCTGGATGGCGGTGATCTCGCGGTCGCAGAAATCGGCGTCGAAGCGCGGGGCGATGAAGAAGCGGGAGAGCCGCTCGAGGGCGCCCTCGAAGGCGGGGTGGGCGATCTCGAGGTGGTAGTTGGTGTGGTCGCTGGCGGTGTAGGCGTTGTTGGAGCCGCCGTTGGCCAGGATGTATTTGTCGAACTCGCCCGGGTCCGGGAACTTGTCGGTGCCGAGGAAGACGAGGTGCTCGAGGTAGTGGGCGAGGCCGGGGCGGGCGACGGGGTTGTCGAAGGAGCCGGCGTCGACGGCGAGGGCGACGGAGGAGAGGTTTAACTTGGGGTTCGAGACGAGGAGGACGCGTAGGCCGTTGTTGAGGACGAGGCGGCGGTAGGCGGTCTGGTCGCCCGGGGCCTTCAACGGCGGGGGCGGCGCGGGCGGAGTGCTCGCGAGGGCGAACGGGGCGAGGAGGAGCAGGAGGAGCGGGGCGAGGCGGCGCATCGTGGAAGAGGTTGCGCCGAGACTGGCGCGGCGCAGGCGCGGCGCAACGCCGGTGCGACGAGCGGTGCGGCGGCGGGATGGGGGGCGGATTTCGGCCGCGGCCAACCGCCCGGTGGGCGGCACCCGCGCCGGCGGCTCAGGCGAGTTCGACGCCTTCGAGGGCGAGGAGGCGGGACTTGGTCGCGATGCCGCCGGGGGCGGAGTAGCCGGTGAGC
>JAEZSJ010000168.1 GCA_023443985.1 Verrucomicrobiota bacterium
GGCTCGAGTCCACCGCCGCTGCCATCCTCGCGGGTGATGGCGCAGCCTACGAACAGGCGGTCGCCGTGAGCGCCCGCCTCCACTTCGAGCACATCGCCGGAAGCGGCGATCCGTTCGAGCGCGGGTCCGCACGTCCGCTCGATTTCGGCCACTGGGCGGCGCACAAGTTGGAGCAACTCTCCGCATTCCGCCTCGGCCACGGCGACGCCGTCGCCATCGGGCTCGCGCTCGATCTCACCTACGCGCGCCGCACGGGCCTGCTCGACGCCGCCACCTGCGAGCGCGCCATCGCACTGCTGTGTCGCTTCGGCTTCGCGCTGCACGCGCCCGAACTCGAGCAACGCCGCGCCGACGGCCACCGCGCCGTGCTCGACGGCCTCGACGAATTCCGCGAACACCTCGGCGGCCGCCTCAGCATCCCGCTGATCCGCGCGCCCGGCGAGCGACTCGATCTGCACACTGTCGACCTCGCCGCGTACGAAGCGGCGGCCGACGAGCTCCGCGACCGCCATGGCTGAACGCACCGTGATCCTCGATGTCGTCGGTCTCACGCCGCGACTGCTCGGCCCGGCAATGCCACGGCTGACCGCGTTCGCGGAGAGGAACGGCCTGCAGCGCATCCGACCAACGTTGCCCGCCGTCACCTGCACCGCGCAGAGCACCTACCTCACCGGCCTGCCGCCCGCGCAGCATGGCTGCGTGGCCAACGGCTGGTACGACCGCGCGCTCGCCGAGCACCAGTTCTGGAAGCAGTCGAACGCCCTCGTGCAGGGCCCGAAGCTCTGGGAACAGTGCCGCGCCGCGCGCCCGGGCTTCACCTGCGCGAAGCTCTTCTGGTGGTACAACATGTACTCCAGCGCCGACTGGTCGGTCACACCGCGGCCGCTGTATCCTGCCGACGGACGCAAGGTTTTCGACATCTACACGCACCCGGCCGACCTGCGCCCGACGCTGAAGCGCGAGCTCGGCCCGTTTCCCTTTCCCACCTTCTGGGGCCCCGCCGCCGGGCTGCCCTGCTCGCAATGGATCGCCGCCAGCGCGCGCTGGATCGAGGAACACCACCAGCCCGACCTCTCCTTGGTCTATCTGCCGCACCTCGACTACAACCTCCAGCGGCTCGGCCCCGGCGAACCGCGCTGCGCCGAGGACTGCCGCGCAATCGACACGCTCGTCGGCGAACAGCTCGACTTCTACGCGGCGCGCGGCGTGCGGCCGGTTGTTATCTCTGAATACGGAATCGTGCCGGTGCGCCGCGCCGTGGCGCTCAACCGCGTGCTTCGCGCCCGCGGTTGGATCACGGTGAAGGACGAGCTCGGCCGCGAAACGCTCGACTGCGGTGCCAGCGCCGCCTTCGCGATCGCCGATCACCAAGTCGCGCACATCTACGTGCGGGATCCGGCGCTCGTGCCGGCGGTGTGCGACGCGCTCGCCGCCACACCCGGCGTCGCGCAGGTGCTCGACCGGACCGCACAACGCGATCTCGGCCTCGACCATCCGCGCAGCGGCGATCTCATCGCGCTCGCCGAGGAGGACAGCTGGTTCAGCTACTACTACTGGGAGGACGACGCGAAGGCCCCGGATTTCGCCCGCTGCGTCGATATCCACCGCAAGTACGGCTACGACCCGGTGGAGCTTTTCCTCGATCCAAAGCTCGCGTTCCCGAAGCTGCACGTCGCAGCCAAGCTTCTGAAGAAGGCGCTCGGTTTCCGGATGCTGATGGACGTGATTCCGCTCGATCCGTCGCTCGTGAAGGGCTCGCACGGTGTCTGCCCGCGCGACGAGCGCGACTGGCCCGTGCTGCTCGGCGCCGGCGCCGCGGATGCCCCGCTCGCCGCCACCGCGGTGCACGACCGTCTGTTGGAGATCTGCCTGCGCGGAAGGTGACGGGGATGCGGCGATCGACGTCCGCAAGGCTGTAGCCGCCGCGTCGGAGCCGGGGTCACCGGCCCCGGCATCAGCCCGTTCACCAGCGGTCCACCGGCCCCTTCGGTACGGGGATCGACTCGGCGCCTTCCTCACCCTCGGGCTGCATGAACGAGGCGACCATCGGCGCGGGACGGAACTTCGCGCGCAACTCGCCGTGCTCATCGAGAAACTGCTTCCGCCACTCGGTGAAGCCCGCCACCGCCGCCTCGAACTCCGCCGTGTTGTTCATCCGCGCCGCGAGCCGTTTGAACTCCTTGGCCGGACCGAATCGTCGTGCGTACCAGCTGGCGACACGGCGGAACAGCACCGTGCCGCGTTCGTCGCCGTGCATCTCGACATAGCGCGCATGGTGGATCCGCAGGACCCGCAGCCGTTCGTCGATCGTCGGCTCCAGCGAGCGTTCGCCGGTGTCGAGGTGGCGCCGCGTCTGCACGAACAGCCAGGGGTTGTAGAACGCCCCGCGCCCGATGCTCACGCCGGCGCAGCCGGTCTCGTCCAACATCATCTTCGCGGCCTCGGGCGTGGTCACGTCGCCGTTCCCGATCACCGGGATGCGGCGCACCGCCTGCACCACGGCGCGGATACCGGCGAGATTGACCCGTCCGGAGAAACCCTGCTCGCGCGTGCGTCCGTGCACGAAGACGGCCGCCACGCCGGCGCCCTCCAGCGCGCGGGCGAGGTCCGGCGCGGTGAGGTTCTCATCGTCCCAGCCGAGGCGCATCTTCGCCGTCACCGGGATCTTCACCGCGTCCACGATGCCGCGCACGAGCGCCACGGTTTTGTCGGTCTCGGTCATCATGGCCGAACCGCCGCCGACCTTGCAGACCTTCTTCACCGGGCAACCCATGTTGATGTCGACCGACGCGATGCCGAGCGACTCGAGCAGCTGCGCGGCGTCGCGCATCTCCTCCGGCACCGAGCCGAAGATCTGCACCGCCAGGGGCGAGTCTTCCGCGCAGGTCTTGATCAGCTCGAAGGCCCGCGCGCGCCGCTCCAGCAGCGAGCGGGCGTTGACGAGGTCGGTCGTGCACAGATCGAGCCCGCCGAGCTCGCGCAGCGTCAGCCGGAACGGCAGGTTCGTGTAGCCCGCCAGCGGCGAGAGGAAGAGATTAGAGCGCAGCTCGAGCGGACCGAAACGCAGCATCGCCGCACGCAACGCCACCGGCCGGCCGGTTTCAATCCGGAAGCGCGGTCCGCCGGAAACGCCGCGAGGACACCCCGTTTGTTACGGGAGAGTCTCCGCGCGGTTAAGTTTCAATGACGGAGCCGGCGCCTCCTTGACCGGGATTGCCTGATCGGCGTGGCGTGGTTTCCGGCCGTCACGGCCGCACACCACAAACCGAAATGCCCTCCACGCTTCCTTTCGCTCCGTCCGCGTTCTCTCGTTCCGGCGCCGCCAGTCGCGCCGCACTGGCCGCGGGACTGCTCCTCGCCTCCGCCTTCGCCGCCCACGCCGGCACGATCACCGGCCGGGTGGTCGACGAAGGCACCAAACTCGCCCTCGGCGGCGCGCGCGTGCGTGTCGAAGGCACCGCGCTCGAAACCTACGCCGACCGCTTCGGCCGTTTCAGCATTCCCAACGTGCCCGCAGGCGCGGTGGTTGTACGTTTCGACTACGTGGGGTACGTCGGCTTCACGTTGCCCGCCACCGTCGACTCCGAAGGCTCCGTCGAGGTCGAGGCCCGCTTCGGTCGCGACCATGAACTCGTGGTCCTCCAGGATTTCGTCGTCGAGGGCGCCGTGGTGGGCCAGGCGCGTGCGATCAACCAGCAGCGTGCCGCCGCCACGCTGAGCAATTTCGTCGCCGCGGACGAGATCGGCCGCTTCCCCGACCAGAACGCCGCCGAGGCTCTCCAGCGCATGCCGGGCGTCTCCCTTTACCGGGATCAGGGCGAGGGCCGCTTCGTCGTCGTCCGCGGCATCAACTACACGCTCGGCTCCGTGACGCTCAACGGCATGAAGGTCGCCAGCCCCGAGGTCGGCGACCGCGGCATCGCCCTCGACATCCTTCCGGCCGACGCGCTCGCGGCGATCGAGGTCAACAAGGTGCCGACGCCCGACCGCGACGCCGAGGGTCTCGGCGGCTCGGTCGATCTGCGCACGAAGAGCGCGTTCGACCACGACGGCCTCCACGCCGCGCTCACCGTGCAGGGCCAGTACTCGAATCTCGCCGACGCGTTCAGCGGCAAGTTCAGCGGACTCCTCTCGACCGTCTCCGCCGACGGCCGCTTCGGCTTCCTCGTCGCCCCCACCTGGCAGAACCGGGAGTTCGGATCGTTCAACTACGAGATCGACGACGGCTGGACCACGGAGATCGAGACCGACGACGGCGACGTCGAACTCGACCACGCGTTCCTCCAGGACATCGCGTTCCGCGACTACGAGATCGAGCGCAAACGCTACGGCGTGAGCACCGCGCTCGAGTTCAAGCCCGACGCCGAATCCTACTACTATGTGCGCGGCACCTACAACCGGTTCACCGACACCGAAAGCCGCCATGTCTCCTACATCCCCTTCATCCAGGGCGCCGAGAACGACATCACCAACCTCACCGGACTCACCGACCGCTCCGCCAGCGTGGCGGGCGTGCGCCGCTTCGACCGCCGCCTGCGCATGCGGGAGAAGGATCAGGAACTCGTCGCCCTGCTCGCCGGCGGCGAGCGTCGCTTCGGTGCGTGGCGGGTCGACGGCCAGCTCGGCTGGTCGCGCGGTCACGAGGAGAAACCCGGCGAGGTCCAGGTCGCCTTCCGCCGCAGCAACCGCGACGGCACCTTCCGCTACACGTTCGACGGCACCTACGACATCGCCGTCGAGCAGCTCGCCGGCGCCGCGCTCGCCGATCCCGCCTCGTACAACCAGTTCGACGAGCTCACGCTCGCCGTGGAGGAGGGCACCGAGACCGAAACCGGCGGCCTGATCAACGCCCGCTACGACTTCGATGGCGCCACGCCCGGATTTGTGAAGTTCGGCACGGTCGTCCGCCGCAAGACCAAGGACAGCGAGGCCGACGTCACCTCCTACACGCCGCCCGCCTCGTTCACCTTCGCGAGCCTCACCGGCGAGACCAGCGCCTACCCGTACGGCATCGCCGTGGCGCAGATCGACCCGGCCAAGCTCCGCGCCGCCTTCCTCGACAACCTCTCCGCCTTCGACGCCGAGATCGAGTACGAGGACACCTACTACGACGACTGGAACTCCAGCGAGGATGTCGTCGCCGCGTACCTCATGGGCGGCCTCACGATCGGCGCCACGCAGTTCTCCGGCGGCCTGCGCGTCGAGCACACGAGTTTCGAAACCGACGGCAAGGAGCTCGAATTCGACGCCGACGGCGACTTCGCCGGCACGCGCCCCGTGCAGGCCTCCCGCGACTACACCGACTGGATGCCCGGGCTCCACGTGAAGCACGAGTTCGCCCGGAACGTCGTTCTGCGCGCCGCATGGTCCAACAGCCTCTCGCGTCCATCATTCGGTGACAGCGCCGCGCGCAAGAACATCAACCGCGAGGACGAGGAGCTCACCGTCGGCAACCCCGACCTCGAGGCGCTCACCTCGTCGAACCTCGACGTCTCGCTCGACTGGTACCTGTCCTCGCTCGGCCTGGTCTCGGTCGCCGGCTTCCACAAGGAGATCCGCCACTTCGGCTACGAGACCGAGGTCGCGGAAGATCCCGCGTTCCCCGGCTACGAGGTCACCTCGTTCCTGAGCGACGCGAAGGGCCACATCTCCGGCATCGAGCTCGGCTACCAGCAGCAGTACCGCGGCCTGCCCGCGCCGTTCGACGGCCTCGGATTCCTCGCCAACCTCACCCTCGCCGACAGCAGCGCCGACTACGGTGCGCTGCTCGACGACGCATCCACGCCCTTCGTCGGCCAGTCGAAGCGCGTCGGCAACCTTGCACTTACCTACGAGAAGGGCCGTTTCTTCGGCCGCCTGGCGGTGAACTTCCGCAGCGAGCGCCTGCGCGAGGACGAGGCGATCCAGGACCGCCTCTGGGTCGACGACTCCACCCAGCTCGACCTCACGCTGAGCTACCGGCTCACGGAAAACTTCGAGCTCTTTGCCGAAGGGCTCAACCTCACCAACGAGCCGTTCCGCGTCTTCCAGAAGGGCGACGACGGCCGCAAACACCTCGTCCAGTTCGAGGAATACGACTGGAGCGTGAACTTCGGCGTGCGCTGGCACCTCTGAGCGTTTCCACTCCGACAGCGCACCCCTTCCGACCACAACCGTCGCCAACCTCGTTTCCATCATGCGCCTTCCTTTCTCCGCCCTTCTCGCCGCCGCGCCGCTGCTCGCGTGCGCCGCCGGCCTCGCGCCCGATCCCGACGCCGTCAACGCCGCCACTCCGCTCACGCCACGCGTCGTCACCGAGCCCGCGCGCTACGACACCGACGACCCCGCGATCTGGATCAACCGCGCCGATCCCGCCGCCAGCCTGATCATCGGCACCGACAAGGACGCCGACGGCGCCCTCTACGTCTACGACCTCGCCGGCAAGATCCAGGCCGACAAGGTCGTGCGCGGCCTGCTCCGTCCCAACAACGTGGAAATCGCCTACGACGTGCCGCTCGGCGGCAAACGCGCCGACATCGCCGTCGTCGCCGAGCGCCACGCCCACCGCCTGCGCGTCTTCCGACTGCCCGACATGGCGCCGGTCGACGGCGGCGGCATCCCCGTCTTCGAGGGCGAGACCGCCCGCGACTGCATGGGCATCGCGCTCTACACCCGGCCGGGCGACGGCGCGCTCTTCGCCATCGTCAGCCGCTCCGAGGAGGGCGCGCCGCGCGAGGGCTATCTCCATCAGTATCGCATCGTCGACGACGGCACGGGCACGCTCCGCGCGCTCTTCGTCCGCCGTTTCGGGTCATGGAGTGGCAAGAAGGAGATCGAGGCCCTCGCCGTGGACAACGAACTCGGCTACGTCTACTGCAGCGACGAGCGCCACGGCATCCGCAAGTACCACGCCGACCCGCTCGCAGACGACGCGGACAAGGAACTCGCCTGCTTTGGCACGACCGGCTTCGCCCAGGACCACGAAGGCATCTCGTTCTACAAGTTCCCCGACGGCACCGGCTACATCCTCATCTCGAACCAACAGGCCGACACCTTCCGCGTCTTCCCGCGCGAAGGCGCGCCCGGCCGCCCGCACGACCACCCGCTGCTCACCAGCCTCCGCGTTACCGCCCACGACAGCGACGGCAGCGACACCACCACCGCGGCGCTCCCCGGCTTCCCCGGCGGCCTGTTCGTGGCGATGTCGACCGACCGCACGTTCCAGTTCTACGCTTGGGACGACCTCGTGCAGGCCAGCGGCGGCAAGCTCCGGAGCCGAGAGCGCTGAGCCGCTCCGCCCTGCGCCCGCTCCCGGGGCCGCGGCACGGGCCGAGCCGGCGCCGCATCGGGCCCACCGCGTCTCGGCGCATCCGCCACCGCGCCGCCGCAAACGCGCTCGATTCTCCCTGCGCTTGTGCCGTACTCGCGGCGAGCTCGATGGAATCGTCCACCTCACATCGCCCCGTCGCGCGCGGCATCGTCCATGTCGTCATCGCCTACGTGCTGTGGGGCCTCTTCCCGTTGTTCTGGAAACAGCTCCACGGAATCGCGGCGACGGAGCTGATCGCGCACCGCGTCGTGTGGTCGCTTGTGTTCGTCGCCGGGCTCGCCGCCGCGCAGGGCGCCTGGGCGGAGATCGCACCGGCGTTGCGCTCGCCGCGCCGCCTCGGGCTGCACGCGCTCAGCGGCGTGCTGCTCTCGGTCAACTGGCTCGCCTATGTCTGGGGCGTGAACCACGACCGCGTGCTCGAGACCAGCCTCGGCTATTTTTTGGTGCCGTTGTGCAACGTCGCGATGGGCCGCCTGCTGCTCGGCGAGCGGCTTCACGCGCGCCAGTGGTGGGCGGTGGCCCTCGCCGCCGCAGGCGTGGCGCTGCAGTTCCGCGGCGTGGGCGGCGTGCCGTGGGTGGCGCTCGCCGTCGCCAGCAGCTGGGCGTGCTACGGGTTCCTGCGCAAACGCTCCGCGCTCGGCTCGCTTGCGGGCCTCACCGTCGAGACCGCGCTGCTCACACCCATCGCCGGAGGCTATCTGCTCCTGCTTGCGGCCGACGGCCGCGGTGCGCTCGGCCATGCCGGCGCCTGGCAACAGTTCGGCGTGCTCTGCGCGGGCGTGGTCACCGCCGTGCCGCTCCTGCTCTTCGCCGCCGGTGCGCGTCGCCTACCTTTGGCGACAGTCGGGCTGCTCCAATACATCGTGCCGTCCCTCACGTTTCTGCTCGGCGTGTTCCTCTACCGCGAGCCGCTCGCCCCGGCCCGCCTCGCCTCCTTCGTCCTGATCTGGGCGGCGCTGGTGTTGTACTCGATGGAAACGTGGCGCCGGAGCCGGAGTTGACTCCCCGCTCCGCTCCCGTGGCGGGGCGTCGAAATCCTCCCGTTGAACCAGCGCCCGCGGACGAGGCACCGTCGAAGGCCGGCTCGCTGAGGCGAAGCCACGGGCAGCCGGGTCCCCGCTCCGATCTACAGGAACGAACCACTCGCACCGACCCGGGCGAACATTGGCCGAGTTTTTCGGGCGACGTCGGCGGAAGACCGTGACAGACCTCTATCCATAATGATCACCACCGGTGAGGCACGGCGCGCCGCGGAAGTTTGGCTGCAGGCGGAGGCGTCCCTCTATCCCGAACTGGTCGGAGCGATCTTGGCGGGATCGACCCGGACGCGCGCCCCGACGACGCCCCACCCGCCGGGCTCCGACGTCGACCTCTTCCTCCTTGTGGACGCCGCGGTGCCGTCGGACATCATCGCACCGCGCGGCCGGTTCGGTCCGCGCAAGCTTGGGTTCCGCGGCGTGGTGCTGGAACCGTCATTCCACGACGCACGCCTCCTTGCCGATCCCGAGACGGTGCTCGGCGACGGGCACCTGGCGCCGCTCTTCACCGAGCCCTGCATCCTGCTTGATCCGCACGGCCGCCTCGGGGCTCTCGCCGCCGCGGTCACACCGGAGTTCCGGCGCCGCTGCCATGCCACCCGGCGCCTCGATCAGGCGCTGGCCGCCGCCGCACCCAACAACACCCCGTTCGCCATCCCGGACGTGCCCGCGCTGCGCGCGCCTTGTTGGCGGCACGTGGCCTTCGGCTTCTGCGTCATGCGCTGCGCCGGAGCGGTGCTCGCCGCGGGCCTCCGGTATCCCACCATGCGCCGCTCCTTCGTTGTCGCCCGGGAGGTGCTCGCCGCCGTCGGCCGGAACGATGTCGCCGAGGAGCTGTTACGTCTGCTGGGCAGCGCCGCGCTCGACCGTTCCGCGGTGGAGGCTCTCGCGACAGAGGCGGCACGCACGTACGACGTCGCGGTCGGCGTGCGCCACACGCCCGTGGTGATGGACTGGAACGTCTCGCCCGACGCACGGGAGCTCGAGCGCGCCGCCATTCGCGAGTTGATCGACTCCGGCCACCACCGCGAGGCGCTGTACCAACTCCTGCTGGTCCGCACCATCGCGCAAGGGATCATCGAAAACGACGCACCTGCGCCGGTGCGCGCCGAGGCGTGCGTCGGGTACCAGCGGCTCCTCACCGCGCTCGGGATCGACAGCGATGCCGCACTCGCGGCCCGCGCGGACGCACTCCGCGCGTTCATGCCCACCCTCCGCGAAGCCTGCGAGGCCGTGCTGGCCCGGGCTCCGGGACTCCGGGAGAATTGAGCGCCGCGCCGGGCTCCGGCCTCGGCGGGTTCGGCCACGACCGCACGTGCGGAAAGCGGGCACAGTTGGCTTCGCGCGAGGTGCCGTTAAGCAGAGTGGCATGCAACGCTTCCGTTTCTGGAAACTCGACGCCTTCACCGACGGTTCCTCGGCCGGCAACCCGGCCGGACTCGTCCTGCTCGCCGCGGGCCAGCAGATCGACGAGGCCGCGATGCAACGCCTCGCCACCGAAGTCGCGACCAGCGGCTTCGTGGCCGAAGTGGCGTTCGCCACACCACGGGCGGACGGCGCCCTCGCGCTTCGCTACTTCTCGCAGGAGCGCGAGGTTCCGTTTTGTGGACACGCCACCGTCGCGGCGGCCCATCACCTGCTCGCCAACAGCGCGGACTTTCGCGGCCGCTCCGAACTGCGCCTGGAGACGCGGCACGGCATCCTGACCGCGCAGAACCGAATCGCCACCGAGGGCTGCGTCTACATCGCCGCGCCGGAGCCGGCGTTCCCGGACATCCGCGTCACCGCGGACGAGGCCGCCCAGGCGCTCGGGATCCCGCCCGAACAGATCGATCGGCGTGAGTTTGACGAGGGTTCCGATCGGCTGCCGATCGCCGAATGCGGGCAGAAATGCGTGCTCGTGCCGGTGCGCATGCTCAGCGCCCTCCTCGGCTGCACGCCGGACTACCGGACGCTGCGCGCCTTGGTGGAGGCGAAGGGCCTGGCTGCCGCCGTGCTCTACTCGCGGGAAACGCAGCGTGCCGAATGCGACCTGCGGACACGCGTGTTCCCGCCGATCTTCGGCTATCTCGAGGACATGGCGACGGGCTCGGGCAATGCCGCGCTCGGCCACTGGCTGCGGCGCACCCAACGCTGGACCACGGACCTGCTCCGCATCGAGCAGGGCCCCGACCGCACCAACCCCAACCTCGTTTCGCTCCGCGCCGAGCCCTCCGGGCAACTGTGGATCGGAGGCCGCGCCGTGGCCCGGATCGACGGCCACTATTTGCTCCACTGAGCGAGACGACCCGGGGCGCGTGTAGCGGCCGCGGTGAGCCGGCCTTCGGCGATCGAATCCGCCGGTGAAGCGGCTTTCCGCGCTGCTCGCCGCCGGGTTCTCCGCGCCCGGCTACAGCCGGCAGCCTCCCGGCGCCGGAACCGCGTTCCCCACGAACGCGGCGACGGGACCTTGGAGTGGGCGTCGCAAGCGACGCCCCTGCTTCGCACTCAGCCTTCTGCGGTCTGCGCCGGCGCGCTGAGCGCGTGTTCAGCCCAGCACGGCGACGATCTTCGAGTTGTGCCGGATCTTCTCCGTGGGGACGACTTCGCCCTCGATGGCCACGCCGTCGACGGTGAGCGACTTGATCCCCTTGCACACACCGCTCGGGTTCTGGACCTCGATCTTCACGCGCTTGCCGCGAAAGGTGCGGGTCATCTTGAAGCCGGGCCACGCCTTCGGGATGCACGGGGCGATGCGCAGTCCCTCGATCTCCGGACGCACGCCGAGCACCCAGTGCGTGGCCGAGTAGTACGCCCACGAGGCGGTGCCGGAGAGCCACGGCACACGCGAGGCGCCGAAGTTGCCGTTGTACTTCGAGTACGTCGTCTGGCAGTGCACGTAGGGCTCGACCTGGCGGATCTCCGCGCGGTCGTTGTACGCCGCCGGCATGAACGCCCGGTAGTACTCCCACGCCTGGTCGCCGTTGCCCTGCAGGATCTCGGCGATCACGCCCCAGCTCTGGGTGTGCGAGAAGATGCCGGCGTTCTCCTTGATGCCCGCGTTGAACAGCGTGGCCTTCATGATCTCCGGATCGGCCTTGATGAACGGCGGATCGCACAGCGCGACGCCGAACGGCGTGGCGCAGCGCTCCTTCAGCGTCTTGAGCGCCTGCGTCGCCTGCGCGGGCGTGGCGGCGCCGGACATGACGGCCCACACCTGCGTATTCATGTATACCTGACCTTCGGCGAAGTTCTTCGTGCCGTAGATCGTCCCGTCCTGGCCGATGGCCCAGATGAACCACTCGCCGTCCCAGCACACAGCCTGGATC
>JAEZSJ010000211.1 GCA_023443985.1 Verrucomicrobiota bacterium
CGACCTACACGATCTCCAGCATGGCCGCGGCCCATGCCGGCACGTACACCGTCGCGATGTCATTGACCAACGGCGACACGGTGGTCTCCGCGCCCACCTCGCTCGCCCTGGGCACGGCGCCCACGCCGCCGCCGCCCGCCCCCACGCCCGCGAAGGGCGGTGGTGGCGGCGCCTGCGGCTCGTTCTTCGTCTTCTCGCTTGGCGCGATCCTCGCGCTGCGCCGCCGCGTGCAGGCGCGCCGCTGAGCCGCGCGACGCTCGACCACACCAGTCGTGGCGCCAGCGCCACGGCTCTCCCGCCGTGTGTTCGTGGTGGAAGGGATGCCCGAATTGCGCGGATCTCCTGCCCATCGGCCGGCGCGAAGCGGAAGTGCCGGACCACGGCGAGCCGCATTAACCGCGCGCCGCTCTCGGCGGGGACGTGCGGTTTTGGTTGGCGGCGATCGGGTGCGTGCAGACGTTGCGCGCACCCCGCATGAAACGTCTCTCCGCCGCCCTGCTTTCCCTGTGCTGCTGCGCCGTCGCCGTGCTCGCCGCGGACGAGCCGCGCCCGGTCTATCTCGATCCCGCCGCGCCGCTCGACGCGCGCGTCGAGGACCTGCTGCCGCGGCTCACACTAGAGGAGAAGCTCGGTCTGGTCCACGCGGACTCGAAGTTCAGCACCGCCGGCGTGCCGCGGCTCGGCATCCCCAAACTGTGGATATCCGACGGCCCGCACGGCGTGCGCGAGGAGATCGGTCCGCACAGCTGGCGACCGGCGGGACGCACCGACGACTTTGCGACCTGGTTGCCCGTCTCCATCGCGCTCGCCGCCACCTGGAGTCCGGAGCTCGCGCAGGCCTACGGCGGCGTGCTGGCGGCGGAGGCACGCGCCCGCGGCAAACACATCCTGCTCGGGCCTGGCGTGAACCTCCAGCGCACCCCGCTCAATGGCCGCACCTTCGAATACCTCGGCGAGGATCCGTGGCTCGCGTCCCGCGTGGCCGTGGGCGTGATCCGCGGGCTGCAGGCGGGCGAGGTCGCGGCGTGCGTGAAACATTTCGCGCTGAACAACCAGGAACACGCGCGCGGCACCATCAACGTGGAGGTCGACGAGCGCCCGCTGCGCGAGCTCTACCTGGCGCCGTTCGAGGCGGCGGTGCGTGAGGCGGGCGTGTGGTCCGTGATGGCCGCGTACAACAAGTTCCGCGGGCAGCATTGCGGCCACCATGGGTACCTGCTGAACGACGTGCTCAAGGGCGAATGGGGCTTCCGCGGGCTCGTGGTCTCCGACTGGGGCAGCACGCACTCCACCGCCGAGGCCGCGCGCGACGGGCTCGACCTCGAGATGGGCACCCGTGCGCCGTCGTACGGGGACTATTTCCTGGCGGAGCCGTTCCGTGCCGGGATCGAGCGCGGCGAGTTTCCGCTCGCGCTGCTCGAGGACAAGGTGCGGCGCAACCTGCGCGTGCGGCTCGCCACCGGGGCCCTCGACGGGCGTGCGCCCGGCGCGCTCAACACCCGCGCGCACCAGGCGCTCGCGCGGCAGGTCGCCGAGGAGGGCATGGTCCTGCTGAAGAACTCCGGCGCGCTGCTCCCGCTCGATCTCGCACAGGTGCGGCGCATCGCCGTGATCGGAGACAACGCCGTGCGCCTCCAGGCCCACGGCGGGCAGAGCTCGGAGATCAAGGCCTTCCACGAGATCACGCCGCTCGCCGGCCTCGTCGAGCGGGTCGACGGCCGGGCGGACGTGACGTTCTCCCTCGGGGTCGTCGCCCCGAAGTACCGCCGGTTGGAGGCGTTCGATGTGACAGGGGCCGCTGAATACGCCGCGGCGCCCGACCGCCGGCTCGATCCCGCGGAGCTGGTGGAGCGCGCCGTCGCGGCGGCCCGGCAGGCGGACGTCGCCATCATCGTCGCCGGGCTCAACCACGAGCGGCACAACGACACCGAGAGCACCGACCGCCTTTCGCTCGACCTGCCGTACGGCCAGCCGGAGCTGATCGCGCGCGTGGCCGCGGCGAACCCGCGCACGGTCGTCGTGCTCGTCGCCGGCTCGCCGGTGGCGATGGACCCGTGGCTGGAGCACGTGCCGGCGGTCGTGCAGGCGTGGTACGCCGGCATGGAGGGCGGCCGCGCGCTGGCGTCGGTTTTATTTGGTGACGTCAACCCGTCGGGCAAGCTGCCGTGCACGTTCCCGCGGCGCCTCGTCGACACCGCGGCGCACGCCTCGGGCCTCGCGCGCCACTACCCGGGCGAGGGCGGTACCGTGCACTACGACGAGGGGCTGCTGGTCGGCTACCGCTGGAACGACGCGAAGGCCGTCGAGCCGCTCTTCCCGTTCGGCTTCGGCCTGAGCTACACGAGCTTCGAACTCGCCCGGCTCGCAGTGGCCTCCGGCGGCGAGGCGGGTGCGGTGGCGACGGTCGAGTGCGCGGTGACGAACACCGGCCCGCGCGCGGGCGCCGAGGTTGTGCAGGTCTATGTCGAGCCCGTGGCCCCGGCCGTGGCGCGCCCGGTGCGGGAGCTGAAGGGCTTCGCCAAGATCGCCGTGCCGCCCGGCGAGACGCGCACCGTGCGGATCCCGCTCGGTCCGCGGGCGTTTTCGTACTATTCGCCCGAGCGGCGTGCCTGGATCGCCGGCGCCGGCGAGTACCGGATCGTGGTCGGCCGCTCGTCGCGCGACCTGCCGTTGCGCGCCTCGTTCCAGCTCACCCAACCGATCGAGACCCGCTGAGCCTGTTTCTTTCTCCCCCATGCACCGCCTCCGCCTCCCCCTCGCCATGCTCCTCGCCACGGCCTCGCTTCCCGCCGCCGAGCCGGCGCGACTCGTCCTCAACGACCTCGAATACCTCGAGATGCCCGGGCTCAACGTGATGCTCGCGCACGACTACTATCCCGAGGGCCATCAGGGCGGCGTGGGCGTGATCCTCAACGGCCGCCGCCTCGCCACCAACGGCGACCTCCGCCTCGACCGCACGCCCGGTCAGTGGCAGCCCACGCCTGTCGTCGGGAAACGCGTCGTCGACCGCGCGACGGGCGAGGTGAGCGTGCACTGTTCGTTTCCCGACGAGTCGAAGAACCGCAAGGGTTTCAACCCGATCGAATACCCGGATCTGAAGTTTGGCTACACCGTGCGCATCCGGCCGGAGGGTACGGCATTCCGCATCGTGGTCGATCTCGACGCGCCGCTGCCCGACCCGTGGATCGGCAAGGTCGGCTTCAATTTCGAACTCTTTCCCGGCCTGCTCTTCGGCAAGGGCTTCGCCACGGAGAACGGTGCCGGCCAGTTCCCGCTCCAGCCGCACGGTCCGGGTTCCCTCGACGCCGCCGGCGAGTACCAGCAGGCAGCGCTCGCGGCCGGCCGCACGCTCACGGTGGCACCGGAGGACGACGCGCTGCGAATGACGATCCGCAACGACGACGGCGGCACGCTCGAGCTCGTCGACGGCCGCGCGCAGCACAGCAACGGCTGGTTTGTCGTGCGCTCGACGATCGCGGCCGGCGCGACGCAGGGCGCGATCAACTGGCTCGTCGCGCCGCACCCGCTCCCGGGCTGGACGGCGGAGCCGGTCGTGCAGGTCTCGCAGGTCGGCTATCATCCCGCGCAGCGAAAATGGGCGACGATCGAGCTCGACCCGCGCGACCCGCGGCGCCCGCCGGTGGTCGTGTCGCGAGTTGGCTTGGACGGGCAATTGGAGCCGATGCTTTCGGCGCCGGGGGTGGAGTGGGGGCGTTTCCTCCGCTCGCAGTACCTGCGGCTCGACTTCTCGGCGCTCACCGCGCCGGGGCTCTACGTCGTGAGCTATGGTGACGTGCGCACGCACGCCTTCCGCATCGGCGACGACGTGTACGCGCGCGGCGTGTGGCAGCCCACGCTCGAGTATTTCCTGCCGATCCAGATGTGCCACATGCGCATCAACGACCGCTATCGCGTATGGCACGGCGCGTGCCACCTCGACGACGCCCGCATGGCCCCCACCGACCACAACCACTTCGACGGCTATGTGCAGGGGCCGTCGACGCTGTGCCGGTTCCGGCCCGGCGAACCCGTGCCCGGGCTCGACCACGGCGGCTGGCACGATGCCGGCGACGACGACCTCCGGGTCGAGTCGCAGATCATGACCGTGCACGGCCTCGCTCTTGCGTATGAGGAATTCAAACTCGACTACGACGGCACCACGATCGACCCGGTGAACCGCGTGGTCGAGCTCCAGCGGCCCGATGGCAAGCCCGACGCGCTGCAGCAGATCGAGCACGGGCTGGCGACGGTGCTCGGCGGATACCGCGCGCTCGGGCGTTTCTACCGCGGCATCATCGTGCCGACCAAGCGGCAGTATGTGCATCTCGGCGAGTTCAGCATGCAGACCGACAACATCGTCTTCGATCCCAAGACCGCCGCCGCCAACCCGCCGGCGATCGACAGCGGCCTCGCCGGCTCGGCCGACGACCGGTGGGTGTTCACCGAGGAGAATCCGTTCCACGAGTTCATGACCGGCGCGGGGCTCGCCGCCGCGGCCCGCGTGCTGCGCGGCCACAACGATCCGCTTGCCGCCGAGTGCCGGCAGGTGGCGGAGGCCGTGTGGGCGCACACCGACGAGACGAAGACGAGGAGGGAACCTTGGATGGCGGCGCTCCCCAGCATGCGCGTGCCGCTCGCGGTGGAGCTGCTGCTCACGACGGGCGACCGCCGCTACGCCGAGTATCTGATCACCCAGCGCGAGTCGCTCTGCGCGAACCTTCGCGGCGACAACCTCCCGCCGCGGGCGCCGCGCATCGCGTGGATGGTGAGCCGCGTGCTCGCGCAGATCGGCGACGCCGAGTTCACGGCTGCGCTCACGGCGGCCGCCCGCGACTACCGCGCGCACCAGGCCGCACTCGAGACGAAGACACCGTACGGCGTGCCCTACGAGCCCGACATCTGGGGTGCGGGTTGGCAGATTCAGGCGTACGGGGTCGAGCAATACTTCCTGCACCGCGCGTTCCCGGAGATCTTCCCGCGCGAGGGCGCGTTGCAGGCGCTCAACTTCATCCTCGGCCACCACCCGGGGCCGAACACCGCGTCGTTCGTCTCGGGCGTGGGCGCGCGCTCGGTCACGCAAGGTTACGGGTTCAACCGCGCGGACCGCTCGCACCTCCCCGGCGGCAGCGTGTCGGGCACGGCGTTGATCCGGCCGGATTTCCCGGAGTTGCTCGAGTGGCCGTACCTCTGGCAGCAGACCGAGTACGTGCTCGGCGGGGGCACCACCGACTATCTCTTCCTTGTCTTGGCGGCGGATTCCCTCCTTAGGTATAACGTTAAATGACCGGCCCGCTCGTCCTCCTTAGCTGTGTTGCTCTCTCCTCGTGCCTGGCCCACGTGGCCGTCCAGGAAACGAAGGCGCGCACGGCCGGTTGGGAACCAGCGACTTGGAACGGTGAACGCGCTTTCGCCCTCGCAACGGAACGCTGGCGCGCGATCGTGTCCGTCGAGCGGGGTCGGCTGGTGCATTTCGGGCCCGCGGACGAGCCCGAGTGCAATCTCCTCTTCGAAACCGCCTCCCGCGAGGACCCGTTCAGCTGGGGCGGGCACCGCGTCTGGCTGGGGCCGCAGGCGCTCTGGGGCTGGCCTCCGCCGGAGGCGTGGGAACGCGCTGCGGCGGAGAGCGTCGCCGTCGAGGGGCCGCGACTTTCGCTCACGATGCCCGCCGCCGGGCGCGGCTTCCCGCGTTTCCGGCGGATCTACGAGATCGCGTCGGGCCGGCTCGCCTGCCGGGTGGCGGTCGCCGCCGGTGGCGCCCAAGCCGTGCAGGTGATGCAGATCCTGCAGACGCCCCGCGATACCGTGGTCGAGCTCACTCCGCGGCCGAGCGCCGCCTGGCCGCGCGGGTATTTCCGCGTCGGCGGCGCCGTGGGACCGGCGCTGGAGCCCCGGTTGGCGCGCCCGGAGGGGGTGTGTGAACACGGCGGCGCGGTGCGGATCGCGTTTGCCGGGCGGTCGGACAAACTCGCCTTTCCGCCCCAGACGCTCGCCGCCATCGTGCGCGGGCGCCGGCTGTTGCTGGGTTTCGGCGAGAGCCGGGGCGAGGTGCACGCCACCCCCGATGCCGGCTTCTACACGCAGGTCTACATCGGCGACGCACAGTCGCCGGTGGTGGAGATCGAGCAGCTTTCGCCCCAATGGGCGGCCGGCGCCTCCGGCGAGTTCTCGATGTATCTCGGGCTGGCGGAGCCCGCCTGAGCGGTGGTGCTGCCGCCGCGGAGCGGCCGCGTTCGCCCCCGCCTCCGCGATCGCTCCGGCGCTTGTCCCCACGGCCTTCGTCGATCGGCTGCGCTGTTGCGGCCGAGCCGGGCGGGCGCCGCAGGCGCGTCCGGGCCGCAACCCGCTGCGCCGCAGTCACGATTCTGTTACAGACGCGGATGCATTCCGGTGTTGCCGCGCCCGGCGCCGTGTCGAATTAGTGGGCCCATGGCAAGCGTCGCTCCCGCCTACAGCAAACCGGCCGCAGCGCCGACCCGCGGGTCGGCGATCAAGCTCACCGCTCGCATCGCCGAGTGGGACAAGGCGCGCGGCATCGGCTCCCTCCAGTTCGAGGGACACCGCATCATCCTGTTCCGCGAGAGTTTCGTGGTGCACCACAAGCGGCCCGAGGTGGGTGACGTGGTGGAATTCCGGATCGGGAAGGACGGGGAGGGCCGGATCTGCGCGCTCGAGGTCGAGCACCACAACGACGGCGGGCGCATTCGGCTTTGGCATCTGGTGGTCGTGGCGGTGCTGCTGGTCGCCCCGGGCTGGGCCACCTGGCAGATGGCCGGCCGCAACGACTGGCGGCTGGTCGCCGGCTGTGCCGCCGGCCTGTCGGTGATCGGCTTCCTCGTGTATTGGTTGGACAAGCTCCGCGCCCGCCACGGCCAGTGGCGGGTCTCCGAGTCCACCCTCCATCTCGTCGCCGCGCTGGGCGGCTGGCCCGGCGCGTACCTCGCGCAGAAGCACTTCAACCACAAGACCTCCAAGCTGCGTTTTGTGCTGCTGTTCTGGTTGATCGTCGTCCTGCACCAGTTTGTGGCGTTCGACTACCTGCAGGACTGGGCCGTGCTCCAGCAGGCCAACCTCGCCTTCATGAAGGCGACCATGAGCGCGCCGGCGGCGACACCGTGAAGGCACCACCGGCCGCGGGCCGTTGACCGCCTGCCGGCGGCCCTCAGCCGGCGAAGAGCCGGTGCAGGCGGTGCTTCGCGACCTTCAGTCGGAACCGGAGCGCGCTCGGCCGCCAGCGCCGCCACGGCGTGGCGGCGAGCGCGGCGTAGAAACGCGCGGCCGCGGCGCCCTCGTGGTGGCCGTACTCCCACGGCTTCAACCGGCCGAGGTAGTGCAGCACTGCCGCGTCGAGCGACGCGCCGGTCCGGCCCTCCTGCGCGTGGTGCGCGGCGGTGTTCCAGGTCGAGGGCAGGGCGTGCCACCGGCCGCGCAGGCAGAAGTTGAGGGCGCTCTGGTCGTGGTACTGGATCTGCGCGGGGTGGCGGCCGACCAACTCGAGGCAGCGCCGGCCCACCTCCTCGGCCCGCCAACGCCCCAGATCGAGCTTGAGCACACCGGCGTTGAAGTACGGCAGATCCGCCGGAATCGACGAATCCAGCGTGGCGACGCGGTCGTGCGCGAACACGCGCACGGTCGGGTCCTGCACGGCGCCGACCACCTGTCCCCGCAACGGCGCGGCGGCGAGGTCCGCGACGTCCGCCTGGACCAACAAATCGGCATCGAGGTAGAGCGCCTCCGCCGCCGCGCAGTGCTCCGCCACGAACAGGCGGGCGTAAGAGAGGTGGTTGGAGCGCAGGGTGGGGAAGCCGGCGAAGCGCGCCAGGTCCGGCGCGATCCGCCGGAGCCGTCCGCCGCGAAGCGAGGAGGCGACCGCGCGCTCGATCCGCCGCCAGCTCCGCGGGGTGATGCCGCCGTCGAACACCGTCACCTCCAGGGGCGCGGAGCTGTGGCGGAACAGGCCGGCGAGGCAGACGCAGAGCGGAATCGCGTAGGCCTCGTTGGCCGTGGTGAAGACGGGGATCATCGGCGGCTGTGGTCTTGAACCCGCCCCGCCCGCCCGCGGCAACCGTTATGTGGCGCCGGACCGGCCGGAGCGGCGGCTTGCGTGCCCGCGGCGCGGGGCGTTGCATCGCGGCATGTTCTCCGCGCGTTTCCTGGTCCCCGCGGCCGCCTGCGCCGCGCTCTCCCTCCCCCCGGTCTCCGCCGCCGTCCGACCGAATCCGCTTTTCGGTGACCACGCCGTCCTGCAGCAGGGCCGCGAAGTGCCGGTGTGGGGCACGGGCGACGAGGGCGAGAGGGTCACCGTCGAGATCGCCGGCCGGCGGGCCGAGACGGTCGCGCGGGGCGGGCGCTGGCTCGTGCGTTTGCCGGAGCTGCCCGCGGGCGGGCCATACACGCTCACGATCCGCGGAACCAACACCGTGACCGTGCAGGATGTGCTCGTCGGCGAGGTCTGGCTCTGCGGTGGCCAGTCGAACATGGAGCGCCAGCTCGGGCCCCGAGAGGGGCAGAAGCCGATCATCGGCTGGGAGCGGGAGACCGCCGCCGCGAACCTGCCGCAACTGCGGCAGTTCCTCGTGCCGCAGAAGACCTCGCCCGTGCCCGTGGCCGAGGTGGCCGGCGAATGGAAGGTCTGCACCCCCGACACCGCGCCGGACTTCACGGCGGTCGGGTTCTTCTTCGGCCGCGCCCTCCAGCAGTCCCGTGGCGGCGTGCCGGTGGGCCTCATCCACTCCTCGTGGGGCGGAACGCCCGCCGAGGCCTGGACCACCCTCGGGACGATGCGGCAGTTTCCCGGCCAAGAGGCCACCCTCGCGCTGCTCGACGAGGTCGCGCGCGATCCGGCCCGCGGTGCCGCCCTGTACGCGCGCACGCTCGCCGAGTGGTTGAAGACCAACGACGCCGGTTCGCGGCCGGATGCGCCCTGGTCCGCCGACCGGGTGCAGCCGGAGGGGTGGACGACCTCGCAGGAGCCGGGCCTCTGGGAGGCGAAGGACCTCCCGGGCTTCGACGGCATCGTCTGGTTCCGGAAGGAGTTCACGCTCCCGGCCGCGGCCGCCGCCGGGGAGGCCCGCCTTTCGCTCGGGCCGATCGATGATGTGGATACGGTGTGGCTCAACGGCACCGAGATCGGCTCCACCGGCCACTACCGCACCCCGCGCGAGTACCGCCTCCCGGCCGGCGTGCTGCGGACGGGCCGCAATGTGCTCACCGTCCGCGTGCTCGACACGGGCGGCGGCGGCGGTTTCTGGGGCGAGCCCTCGGCCATGGTGCTCCGGCCCGCGACCGGCGACTCCGTGCCGCTGGCCGGGGCGTGGGAGCGCAAGGTTTCCGCCGCGTTCCAGGAGGTCGGCTATCCGCCGGCGAACCCCGCCTCCGGCGCCAACGTTCCGACCGTGCTCCACAACGGCATGCTCGCGCCGCTGCAGCCCTACGCGATCCGCGGCGCGATCTGGTACCAGGGCGAGGCCAACAACCCGCGCCCGCAGGAGTACCGCCGGCTGCTGCCCGCGATGATCGCCGACTGGCGTCGCGGCTGGGGCCAGGGCGATTTCCCGTTCCTCTTCGTGCAGATCGCACCGTTCAAGGAGATGACGCCCGAGCTGCGCGAGGCGCAGCTCCAGATCTGGCAGGACACTGTCAATACGGCCATGGTCGTCACCACCGACTGCGGCGACGCCGAGGACATCCATCCCGCCGACAAACGGCCGGTCGGCGAACGCCTCGCGCGGGCCGCCCGCGCGCTGGCCCACGGCGAGGCGCTCGAGTACTCGGGGCCGGTCTTCGCGTCGGCCACCTTCACGGGGGCGAAGGCTGTTGTGCGGTTCACCCATCGCGGCGGCGGTCTTGTCGCGCCCGGAGGCGTGCTGCGCGGCTTCGAGGTCGCGGGCGCCGACGGGGTGTTCCATCCCGCCGAGGCGCGGATCGTCGGGGAGACGGTGGAGGTCGCCGCCGCCGCCGTTCCCGCGGCCGCCGCGGTGCGCTACGGCTGGGCGAACGTGCCCGACTGCAACCTCTTCAACGCCGCCGGCCTGCCCGCCTCGCCGTTCCGCTCCACGGGCGGCGAGTGAGCTTCGGGCCGCCGACCGGGCGGCACCCGCCGGACCGCAGCCCGCGGCCCGGCGAGATGCCGGCGGCCGACTGTGCCGGGACGCCGGTGCGGAGTCCGCACGCGATCCCGGTCTCACGGCGCGGAGGTCCGCGTCCCGCCGCCCGATCCGGGTTCAGACCGACAGCGGCGTCCCGCGAGGGCAAACGCCGCAGGGTGATTTAACGGGAATCGCCAAAGTTTCATAAGATCCGGACAAAGGAATATCTATTCACCGCCGGGATTCGGGGGCTAGAGTGGAGTCCGACCTTGGAGCCTCTCCGTGCGTGACCCATCGATCGTCAGAACGCCTTCCCCCGCCGCGGCGGTCGGTGATTTAGCCGGTGACGACACCGACCATGCCGCTGCGTAACGAAATCATGGAGTCGCCGGCCGGTGCCGGCGCGGCGCGGCCCTCCGCCGGCGGGCCGCCCCGCGTGCTGCTGATCTTCGACACCCGTCTCGAGGAGGCCGCGGCGATGTTGCGCGGCATCGCCGAATACGAGCGCAGCCACGGCGTGTGGGAGGTGTTCTTCGACGACATGGCACGGGCCGAATCGGACCCGGACTGGTTGCTGGGGAACGAGTGGAGCGGCGTGATCAGCCGGCACACCACCCCGATGCTCGCCGAGGCCTGCGTGGAGCGGAACATTCCGCTGGTCGACCTCAACGACACGCCCGCCTTCGCCGGCATCGCCAAGATCCGGCCCGCCAACGTCAGCATCGGCCGCCTCGGCGCGGAGCATCTGATGGACGCCGGGTTCCGCCATTTCGCCTTCTCCGGCTTCACTCGCGAGGGGTGGTCGCGCGAGCGCCGGAAGGGGTTTGTCGACGCGCTCGCGGCGGCCGGCTTCGCATGCGAGGTGCACGAGGTCGAATACCCGGGCAATCTGACCCCGGAGTGGGACCGCCACCAGCAGGCTTCGCTGGCCGAGTGGCTGCGGCAGCTCCCCGCCTCGACGGCGGTGATGGCGTGCAACGACCTGCGTGCGCTCCAGGTGCTCGCCGCGGCGAACGCCCTCGCGCTGCGCATCCCCGACGAGCTCGCCGTGCTCGGGGCGAACAACGACGCCATCCGTTGCGAGCTCGCGCAGCCCTCGCTTTCGAGCGTCGCGACCAACCCCGTCCAAGCCGGCCGCCAGGCGGCGGAACTGCTCGCCCGGCTCATGGCCGGGCCGCGCGACGGCACCCCGGTGGACCTCCGCCTCGAGCCGCTTGGCGTGGTCCCCCGCCGCTCCACCGACGTGTTGGCCGTGGCCGACAAAGGTGTGGCCGCGGCGATCGCCTACATCCGCGCCCACGCCTGCGAGGGGATCAATGTCGACCAGGTGCTGCGGCACGCGGCGATGTCGCGGGCCCAGATCGAGAAGAAGTTCCGGCAGCACCTCGGCCGCTCGCCGCAGGCGGAGATCCGCCGGGTGCAAATAAACAGGATACGACAGCTGCTGATCGAGACCGACCTGCCGCTCAAGCGGATCGCGGAGATGACGGGGTTCGAGTACATGGAGTACATGTCCGCCGTCTTCAAACGCGCCACGGGCCGGGCCCCGGGCGCCTGCCGGCGCGAACACCGCTGCGGCCGCGCGGCCGCGGGCCTGCCGGCCGTGTGAGATCCGCCGCGACGGCGCGATCCGGAACGGTGTCGGGATTCCGCGCCCGCGGGGGCGGGCGGTCCGCGAAGAACGGTTCATAAGCTGCGTACAAGCGTTTCTCTACCCGGGCGCGGAGCGCACCCGCTAGACTCCGGCCCGCAAACCTGAACCCGTCAGGGAAGATCCGGACAACCCCGAACCCCCGCCGGCCCGTGCGGCGGGACCCACTTTCCAGAAGGCCGCTTCCACGGCCGTTTGGACTCCCGCCCCGCCCCCCGGTGCGGGAAATTGCAACCCCCCGACAGAAGAGAACACACCCTATGAC
>JAEZSJ010000221.1 GCA_023443985.1 Verrucomicrobiota bacterium
ACGATGTGGTGCATGATGTAGAGGATCGCGGCCGCGATCGCCAGCGGCGTGCCGAAGCCGATCGCCAGCACCATGAAGCCGATCTGGCTGAGGATGTGGTAGGCGAGGATGTGCTGCACCCGGTCGCGCGAGACCGCCCCGAGCACCCCGAGCACCATCGTGGCCCCCGCGCCCCAGGCGAGCAGTTCGCCCACCCACGGCGTGCCGGGCGGGAACACCGTCACGAAGGTCCGCAACAACACGTACACGCCCACCTTCGTGAGCATGCCCGCGTAGAACGCGGCCATCGAGCCGGGCAGGATCGGATAGCTGTCAGGAAGCCAATAATACAGCGGGAACAGGCCCGCCTTCACCGCGAAGACCACGAGCAGCACCAGCGCCAGCAGCGTCACGCGGGGATCCGATCCGGCGGCGTCGAGCCGCACGCCGAGCTCGGCGAGGTTGAGCGTGCCCAGCCACCCGTAGGCCAGGCCGCAGCCCAGGAGGAAGATCGCGCTGCCCACCAGGTTGATCGCCAAGTACGGCCAGGCGTGGCGGATGTTCCGGTTGTCGGCCTCGAGCGAGAGCAGCGCGTACGAGGCGATGAGCATCACCTCGAAGGCGACGAAGAGGTTGAACAGGTCGCCGGTGATGAACGCCAGGTTGATGCCGACGAGCAGGAACTGCAGCAGCGGGAGCTGCAGCGGGTGCTCGCGCGCAGCCGGCCGGGACGCGAACGCAAAGACGATGCAGGCCAGGGCCGTGAGCGCCGCCAATGCCAGCATGATCGCGGCGAGCAGGTCGATCACGAGCACGATGCCCAACGCCGCGCCCCACCCGCCGGGGGCGAGGACCAGGCGCGGGCCTCCGGCCGTGGCCGCCACCAGCCCGAGCGCGACGACGAGCAACGCGCCGGCGGAGACCGCGAAACCGGCCCGCCGCGCCCGCCCGGGATGGGGGAACAGCAGGCCCGCGACCCCGGCCAGCAGCGGCAGCAGCAGCGGCAACAGCACGAGGTTCATCGCACCTCCTCCTTGCCGTCGCGCCGCGCCGGGGCCGCGCCGAGGCTCTCAAGGTCGGCGGCGTCGTTGTCGACGAACAGCCGGTAGAACAGGAAAACCAGATACGCCAGCACGCCGAAGCCGATCACGATCGCGGTGAGGATCAGCGCCTGCGGCAGCGGGTCCACGGCGGGCGCCGCGCCGGGGTCCACGATCGGCGCCGACCGGGCCGACGGATCACCCGAGACCGAAAGAATGCCGAGGTTCACCGCGTTGGAGAGCAGCAGGAACCCGAAGAGGATGCGCACGAACCCGCGGTGCAGGATCAACCACACCGCCACGCCGACCATGAGGCCCGCGAGCACCGCCGTCTCGAGCTGCACGTTCATCGTCCGCCCTCCTCGCGCCGTTCGTTGCGCATCGTCTCCACCGGCTCCTCGTCGGGCGCGGCGTAGGCCCGTTCCTCCTCCAGCAGGAAGGCCCGGAAGCCCTGCACCGACTTCACCAGCGGGAACACGATCTTGAGCACCACCCCCACGACCACCAGGTACACCCCGAGGTCGAAGAACAACGGCGTGCCGAGGTAGAGCTCACCGAGCAGCGGCACCCCTTCGACGTGCGGGTGCGCATGCCGCAGGAACTCGCCGCCCCCCGCGACACCCACCAGGCCGGCACCGACAGTCACCACCACACCAATCGCCGCCAACCGCATCGGGTCGATCCGCAGGAAACGGTGCAGACGCTCGATGCCCTGCACGAAGCCGAGCATCACGAAGGACAACGCCGTGCACAGGCCGGCGATGAACCCGCCGCCGGGAAGGTTGTGCCCACGCAGGAACAGGTACACGGCGAAGATGTTGATCAGGAAGAAGAGGAACGTCACGACCGAGCCGAGGATGAAGCTGTCCCCCACCGGCGCGCCGCCGCCGGTCGCCCGCGCCGCGGGATGGGGCGGCGCGTCGACCCGCCGGCGCATGAGCAGCCCGAGGCAGCCGAGCGTGGCGATCACCAGCACCAGGCTCTCGAACAGCGTATCCAAACCGCGGAAGTCGACCAGCGTGGTGTTCACCGCGTTCGCGCCCTTCGCGCCCGGCAGCGTCGCCTCCAGGATCGCCGCGCCCACGCGGGCGGTCTCCGCCCCGCCTTGGAACAACAGCAGGAAGAGTGTGGTCCCGCCGCCGGCCGCCACCGCCAGCAGCAGGCGGACGGTCCGGTAGCCCGGGCCCGCGAAGCCGCGTCGCTCGACATGGCCGCCCCGCCGCAGGCGCATGATGAACACCAGCACAAGCAGCAGGCTGGCCGTCTCCACGAGGATCTGCGTGAGCGCCAGGTCGGGCGCCTTGTAGAGCACGTAGAAGAAGCTCATCAGGAATCCCACGACCGACAACGCGAGCAGCTGCAGCAGCCAGTCGCGCGCACCGACCACCACCGCCAACGCCACCGCGCACAACAGCACGACGAAGTAACGGTGGTAACCCGGCAACACCGCCGGCCAGGGGCTCAACTCCGCAAGCAGTCCGCGGAAAAAGGCCGCGTGGCCGAGCCCCCAGGCGCCCCACAGCGCCAGCGCGGCACCGAGCACGACCGGCAGGTAGTGCAGCGGCCGGTGCCCCTGCGTCCAGCGCGCCGTCGCCGTGCCGAGCGTCGGCAGCCCGTCGACCGCCCGGTCGAAGAGCCGGTCGAAGCCCAGCCAGCCGGGCACGCCGCCGCGGTCCTGCCGCCAACGCCGTTTGAGCGCGTAGACGGCGGTTCCCGTCGCGACAATGCCCGCGCTCAGCAGCAGGGCGGGCGTGATGCCGTGCCAGAGGTGCAGCAGCCCCGGGTCCGAACGGTGCATCGCCGGCACGGCGAACACCGCGGCCAGCGAGCCGAAGGCCGCCGGCGCCATCCCGAAGGCGAGCGCCGCGGCGGCCAGCAGCAGCGGCGGCACCTGCAGCCCCAGCGAAGGAGCGTGCCAGTGCGTCCGCACGTGCTCGCTCGGCGCCCCGCAGAACACGCGATGGAAGATGCGGATCGAAAACACGATCTTGAGCACCGAGGCCGCCACCACCGCGCCGAGCACCCAGTCGCCGAGCAGGTGGTCGCCGCGCCAGAAGACCAGCGTGCGGTCGAGCAGCATCTCCTTGCTCAGGAATCCCGTGGTGAGCGGCACCCCGCCCATCGTCGCCACCCCGACCAGCGCCGCCGCGCCGGTGAGCGGCATCTTCCGCCCCAGCCCGCCGAGCTGCCGGATGTCGCGCGTGCCGGTGGCGTGGTCGACGATGCCCACCACCATGAACAGCGCGGCCTTGTAGAACACGTGGTTCAGAATCTGGATATAGTCCCACTCGACCGGCAGCCCGTGTGGAAACAGCCCGTAGTAGCCCACCAGCAGGCCGAGCTGGCTGACGGTCGAGTACGCCAGGATCGCCTTGAGGTCGTGGGCCGCCACCGCGAGCGCGGCGCCGAGCAGCATCGTGCCGAAACCGAGCAGCGTGAGCGCCGGCGTCCAGGCCGGCAGATCCGCGAAGACCGGCAGCAGCCGCGCGGTGAGGAACACCCCGAGCTTCACCATCGTCGCCGAGTGCAGATAGGCGCTGACGGGCGTCGGCGCGGCCATCGCGTTGGGCAGCCAGAAGAAGAACGGGAACTGGGCCGACTTGCCCGCGATGCCGACCAGGCAGGCGGCGAACGCCCACGGCAGCAGCCGCTCGCCGCCGGGCACCGGGGCGCCGCGGAGGATCGTGTCGAGTTCGTAGGTGCCGTACGCCTGCCCGAGCAACACGACCCCCACCAGCAGGAACAGCCCGGTGCCGGCCGTCGTGAGCAGCGCCATGCGCGCGCCGTAGGCGGACTTCTTCGCCTCGTGGTCGAACCCGATCAACAGGAACGACGTGAGCCCGGTGAGCTCCCAGAAGACGAACAGCTGCATCAGGTTGCCCGCAAGCACCGTGCCGAACATCGCCCCCATGAACAGCAGCAACGCCGCATAGAACCGCCCGTGGCCCTGGTGGTGGTCGTCGAGATAGAACGCGGCGTAGAGCACCACCAACGCGCCGACCACCGCGA
>JAEZSJ010000223.1 GCA_023443985.1 Verrucomicrobiota bacterium
CGCCTCTTCGGCTCCCGCAAGGGCTCCATGGCCACCGTCGGCCGCGTGCAGACGCCCACCCTCGCGATCGTCATGCAGCGCGAGCGCGAGATCCGGGCGTTCAAGGCGCGCACGTACCACCGCGTCGTCGCCACCTTCCAGGTCGCCGCGGGCGAGTACGAGGGTGTCTACGAGAAGCCCGACTTCAAGAAAAGCTCCGACGAACACGACCGCGCCGAGCGCCTCTGGCAACGTGCCGCCGCCGAAGCCGTCGCGGCCGTCACCCAGCCGGGCGCCCGGGCCGCCGTCTCCGACGAGAGCAAACGCACCACCCAGATCTCGCCGCGCCTCTACGACCTCACCTCGCTCCAACGCGACGCCAACAACCGCTTCTCCTTCTCCGCGCGCCGCACGCTCCAGATCGCACAGAGCCTCTACGAGAAGCACAAGATGATCACCTATCCCCGTACCGACTCGCGCGCCCTGCCCGAGGACTACATCGGCACGGTCAAGGCCACGCTCGGCAACCTGCAGGGCGAGCTCGCGAAACACGCCGCCACCGCGCTCGAGCACGGTTGGGTCCACCCCAACAAACGCATCTTCAACAACGCCGAGGTCACCGACCACTTCGCCATCATCCCCACGCCGGAGGCCCACGGAAATCTCGACCCCGACGAGCAGCGCATCTTCGACCTCATCGCCCGCCGCTTTGTCGCCATCTTCTTCCCACCGGCGCAGATCGATGTGACCACGCGCACCAGCCGCGTCGGCCCGCACTGTTTCAAGAGCGAGGGCAAGGTCCTCGTCGACCCCGGCTATCTCGCCGTCTCCGGCCGCACCGGCTTCGAGGACGGCTCGCGCAGCCTGCCCGCGCTCACGCCGCCCGACGGCCAGCCGCCACGCTCCGCCGTCACGAAGGTCGACGTCACCGACGAGGCCACCAAGCCGCCGCCACGCTACACGGAGGCCACGCTGCTCTCCGCCATGGAGAACGCCGGCAAGCTCGTCGAGGATGAGGACCTCGCCGACGCCATGAGCGAGCGCGGCCTCGGCACGCCCGCCACCCGCGCCGCCACGATCGAGCACCTCATCGGCGAAAACTACATCTCCCGCGAAGGCCGCGAGCTCATCCCGACCACCAAGGCCGAGACCGTGCTTGATTTCCTCGGACACACCAAGTGCGACGAACTCACCTCCCCCGCCCTCACCGGCGAATGGGAGTTCCAGCTCCGCAAGGTCGAGCAGGCCAAACTCTCCCGCGAGACGTTCATGGAGAACATCGTCGGCCTGACGAAGAAGATCGTCGCCAACATCAAGGAGCACGAGGAGACCGGCGTGCCCACCGAGGTGCTCTCGCCGAGCGACAACCAGCCGCTGCTCGAGTTCAACCGCTGGTGGCAGTCGCAGGACGAACTGCTTCGCGTCTATAAGGTGATGAACAACCGCCGCTTCACCCTCGACGAGGCGAAGCAGCTCATCGCCGACAAGGAGATCGGGCCCTTCGACGACTTCGTCTCCGAGAAGACCGGCAAACGTTTCACCGCCAAGGTCGTGCTCGCGAAGGACGAGGAGACCGGCAAGTGGAAGGCCTCCCTCGACCTCGGCAACAAGGTCGAGCTGAACACCCTCGAGGGTTTCTGGCGCGACGAGAAGTCCGGCGCCGAGCTCTGCGAAGGCCCGACCAGCTACATCCTCCGCGAACGCGAGGGCGAGGGCTGGAAACAGACCTTCTCCGTGCCGCGCCGACTCTGCCAGAAGGAGATCACCCGCGAAACCGCCACCAAGCTCGTCGCCGAGGGCAAGACCGACGTCATCGAGGGCTTCATCTCGAAGCGCGGCCGGCCGTTCAACGCCTTCCTCCTGCGCAACGGCGAACGCCTCGCCTGGGAGTTTCCCCCGCGCCCGAAGAAGGCCGAGGGCGAAGGCGGCAAGAAGGGCCCGCGCAAGGCCAAGGCGCCCGTCGACCTCACCGGCGCCACCCCGCTCGGCAAGAGCGAGGCCCACGGCGGCGCCGACATCCTCCAGGCCGCCGATGCCTACTACGTCACCAAGCCCGGCGCCGAGGCCCCGCGCGTCGTCTTCAAGATGGCCCGTGAGATCTGCAAGAAGGAGATCACGCCGCAGGATGTGTCACAGCTTCTTACCCACGGTCGCACGGAACTGATCGAGGGCTTCACCTCGAAACGCGGCTCGGCGTTCTCCGCGTACCTCGTGCTCTCGAAGAAGAAGGACCGCAGCGAGTTCGAGTTCCCGGAACGGTAGACGCCCGCGGGCCGGGTGCGGCGCCGCTCGCGCGAGCGGCGCTCCGCGCGACCACCCGCGGTGGAGCTGCTCGCCAGAGCAGCGATCCGAGCAACCGCACCGCCTGGAACCGAAGAACCCAGCTGCGGGTTCGGAGGAACGGCAATCCGTGCGCCTTCTCGGGACGGCGCGCCGCTTGTCTCGCCGGTCGACAACGCCCGCCGACTCCCCATGCTCCCCGCGATGGCCCTTCGGCTTCACTACGCCAGCGCGACCGACCTCGGGCGTGCCCGCCGCGAAAACCAGGACCGCTTCCTCGTGCAGGAGGCCCGGCAGCTCGCCGCCGTCGCCGACGGCATGGGCGGGATGCCCTGCGGCGCCGAAGCCGCGCAACTCGCCATCGACTCGCTCGCGGCCGCCGTCCGCCGCACGCCGCCCGACGACCTCGTCGGCTGGCACACTCTGCTCGAGGCCCTGAATCACGCCGTCTACGAACTCGGTCAGAAGCTCAGCCCCTTCACTGGTATCGGAACAACCCTCACGATCGCCCATGCCCGCGAAGGACAGCTGCGCCTCGTCCACGTGGGCGATTCCGCCGCTTTCCGTCTCCGCTCCAGCACCCTCGAGCAACTCACCGCCGAGCACACCGTCGCAGCGGAGATGCTCGCCCGCCGTAACCACGATCCGAACACGCGCATCCCGCGCCAAGCCGGCCACACCCTCACCAGCTGCCTCGGGCTGCCCTACCTGCCGAGCGTCGACGTGCACGAGACCGATCTGCAATCCGGCGACCGGCTCCTGCTCTGCAGCGACGGCCTCTCGAAACCCGTGGAGCCCGCCCGGATCGCCGCCACCCTCGCCGCCGCCGCTTCACCCGCGGCGGCCGTCGCCGACCTCATCGCCCTGGCCAATGCCGCCGGCGGCCCCGACAACATCACCGCCGTCGTCGCCTTCGCCGATCCGGGCTGAGTGTCCGCGAGACAGGTGCTCATCCAGCCCGGTGACGCCGCAGGGTCCCCGGCGGTGTCCGTGACACCGACATCGTAGAAGCCCGAATCCGAGGGCCCCACTCCCTCGAGCGACAACCGCGCTCCCCGGGCCCCGGGATTGGCGGCACCAAAATGTCTCCATTGATACATTCGCCACGCGCCGACGCGAACCCGCACGCGCGGCCGCCGATCCAGCCGGCGGCAGAGTGCGCCCACCGCCCCTACCGCACTCGCGCACGGAGCGAGCCCCCGGGCATGCACCCGCGCCCGTGCCGGATGGCTGCCCGGTGCAGGGCCAGGCGCACGCGGAGGAGTGAGGTCCGCACCATCGTCATGAGCGGAGCGGACGACCAATTGTGCCGATGGAACCAGCGCCCTCGTGCGTGCCGGCCGAGTACAGGACCTCGCCGAGAGCGGGAGGACCGCCGGCAGGTCGCCGTCCCCGGTGCACGAGGAAGAGGGTCGACGGCCCGCGCCGGCTGATTCTTCCTAAGAAAGTCGCCGCTCGCCCGTAGTCCGTTCAGCGCCCCGCTCCATTTCCACCCCGCCACCCCGATCCCGGCATGAGCCCGCCCGTCGATGAACACACCGCCTTCGTGCGCGAGGCCATCCGCCTGCATGAACGTCCCCTCCTCCGCTATGTCGCCCACGTGCTCGGCGATCCCGACCGCGCCCGCGACATCGTGCAGGACACGTTCATCAAGCTCTGCCGCCAGGACACCGCCTCGGTCGACGGCCACGTGGCCGAGTGGCTCTTCACGGTCGCCCGTCGCGCCGCGCTGGATGTTGTCCGCAAGGAGGGCCGCATGAGCCCGTTCGCGGAAGGCCAGGCCGAGCGCCTGCCCGCGGCCGAGCCCACCCCGGCCGCCCAGACCGAAACCCGCGAGTCGTGCCAGCAACTGCTCGTGCTCCTGCCGCGCCTCCCGCGCAACCAGCAGGAGGTCGTCCGCCTCAAGTTCCAGGAGGGTTTCAGCTACAAGGAGATCGCCGCGATCACCCGCCTCTCGATGGGCAATGTCGGCTTTCTCCTCCACACCGCGCTCGCGACCCTGCGCCGCGAACTCACCCGCCCCAGCGCCGTCTAGCCGCCGTCCCGGAGAACCTTCGCCATGCCTCAGATCGACCAGAACGACCCGCGCCTCACCGCCTACGCGCTCGACGAGATGCCCGCCTTGGACCGCGCCGCGTTCGAACTCCTCCTGCGCGACGATCCCGCCGCCCTCGCCGCCGTCGACGAGATCCGCCGCACCGCCGACTCCCTCGCCGCCGCCCTTGCCGCCGAGCCGTTGCCCGCCCGCAGCGTCGTGCTCGCCCCGCCGCGGCCGCATTGGCTGCGCCGGCTCGTCTCCGAAAGTTGGACACTCTGGGTGCCGCTCGCCGCCGCCGCCGGCTTCGCCGTTTTCTTCTGGCGCGTCTACCTGCCCGCGCACCCGCGCCC
>JAEZSJ010000239.1 GCA_023443985.1 Verrucomicrobiota bacterium
CTCATAGGGAGGGGGGGGCGGGGCGTCGCCGAGCCGGGAGACTTCGCCCACGGCTTCCACCGTGGAGAAGCCGGCCAGCGCGAGGGGCACCACCAAGGGCAGGACTTTGTGGCGCTCGGCCATCAGATCCCGCCGCATGTACAGGCGGGCGGACATGTAGTCCTTCACGAACACGTAGTGCTGCGCGATGAACTCGCGCAGCTCGGGGAAGGTTTCGTGGGCGTTGCCCGGACGATCGGGGAAGCCGAACGACGTCGGGCCCACGGCATCGACGAAGAACGTCGGCCGCTGGGCGCGGAGGTCCGCGAGGAAGCGGGGGCGGTAGAAGGTGTCGCGGCGGGGGGACGGCTCCATCTGCCGGAAGGTGTGGGCATCGCGGGTGCCCTGGGCCAGGGCGGTCTCGACGTGGAGGTGGGGCGTCCAGCCCCAGACCGTCAGTCGATCGCCCGCCGTCGCAACGTGCCGGATGTGGCGCGCCAGGAGGCTGTGGGGGGCGCGCCAGTCGCGCGCCAGATGGCCGAGGTTGGCCGGCGGCTCGCAGCGCAGCCGCAGCGCGGCGGCGCCGGCGCCGCCCAGCCCGAGAATCATCGCGAGCAGGAGCACCCGGCCGCGGGGCGTGGTGCTGCTGTTCCACAGGCCGACGATGGCGACGGCGGCGAGCAGCGTCAGCGGCGGCAGCACGAACAGCACGTAATGAAAGAACGAATGCCGAGGCGCGACCACGGCGTACACCGCGGCCAGCGTCGACACGGCCGCCACCCAGAAGAGCGGGGTGGGCCGGCGCCGGAGCCCGACCAGGGCCAGGAGCAGTGCGGCCACGGCGAAGGCGGGCACCTGCCAGGTGATCGAGGCGATCCGGCCCAGCTGCGCCAGCACGGTGGACCACGACAGGCCGGTGCCCATGTATTCAAGATTGTCGCGGATGTAGCAGACCTCGAACTGCTCCAGTTGGCCGGTGGCGGCGGCCAGGGCCAGGACCACGATGGTGGGCGCCAGCGCGGCGCCGGAGAGGGCCGCGATCCAGGCGAGCCGCGACCGGACACTCCGCCGGCGATCCAGCCAGCAGGCCAGCAGGGCCAGACCACCCAGGGCGCCGCCGAACGGCACGCTCTGCAGTTTGGCCCATGGCATCAGCCCGAGCAGTACGCCGGCGGCGTACCACCGGGCGCCCGGACCGGCGGCGGCCGGCGCCTCGGACGGGGGACGGGAGGCGAGGAGCAGGAGCGCGAGCGACCAGAGAAACACCGGCAGGTGTTCCGAGGTGTAGTGGACCAGGTCCGAGTCGACCATCGTGGCGAACATCAGGACGCCCGGGACCAGCGCGAGGGAAGCGACGGCGGTGTCGGCCAAGCGGCGGATGGTGCCGAACAGCGCGAGCAGCGTGCCCCACTCCAGCAGAATGGCGACGAGGCGGGCGTTGAAGTAGTCCTGCGGGATGCCCAGCCAGTGGGTCGGCAGGAGCGCGAGGCCGTTGAGCGGGCCCGAAGTGGTGAGGTCGACCGAACGGAACGGAACAGGGTCGTGGGCGTAGGTGAGGGCGGCCGCGGCCAGCTGGGCCTCGTCGGGGTTGAACGGGGTGGGTTGCAGCAACAGCGGCCACCGGCTGGCGAGCAGGGCGAGCAGGATCAGTCCGGCGAACAGGAAGTCGCCGCGGCGTTGCCGGATCGGGGCGTCCGGTCGGGCGCGCACGCCGCGCACGATCCAGAGCAGCAGCGCCGCGAGCGCGAGGAGCAGGCCGGCGTGATGGGCGGCCGGGTGGGCGTCGAGCCAGACGAAGAGTTGTTTCAACATGGCGGGCTGCGGCGCGATCAGTCGATGATGAGGCGACGCGTGTACGACCAGTCGAAGTCGGCGGCGCCGTTGTTGCGGGTGCGGAAGAGGAGGCGTTCGCCGGAGAGCGGCGAGTAGGGGATGTCCACGATCTGGTTACCGCGGTCGGCCGGTTCAAACACCGGGTCGAGCACGCGGCGGAGGAGCTGGCGGGTGGTGCCGTCGGGCGATTCGGCGTCGATGATGAAGACGACGCCGTCGGTGGTGTCGCCGTCGCGTTCGTAGGCGGTGGGGACGAGGCCGAACTCCCAGTGGATGTGGCGGGCTGTGGCGGGGGCGGGGACGACGAGATCGCTCTCGGCGTGCATGTTGAGGCAGCGGTCGCCGTCGAGCAGCCAGGTGCCGTAGCCGAAGGCGAAGCGGTAGTGCGACGGGGCGGGGCGGACCATGCTGAAGACGTGCGGCGCGGCGCCGGCCGGGACCGTGATGAGCGGGTCGGCGGGCCCGGTGCCCGGGCGCGAGGCGGCGGCGGTGGTCACCTGGTTGTAGCCGTGGGCGCCGTGGAGCCGTTCCCGGATCGGTTCGCGGTAGAAGTTGCTGCAATACACATCGCCGGCCGGGTGGGTGAACGTGGGCGCGGTATCGAGGTTGAACTCGGCGGCGGCGCGCTCGACCAAGGCGCGGTTGCCCCGCTGGTCGCCGGTGAGGACGAGCGCGCTGACCTCCTCGTCGGCGAGGTCGGCGAAGGCGCGGTCGAGATACGCGGAATCGGTCTCGAGGCCGCGGCGTATCATGAGCGCCCTGCGCGGGGTGTAGTACGGAATCACGGCGCACCTGGCGGCGCCGGCGACGACGAGGACGGTGTGCGGCGGGGTGTAGGCTTTGATGGCCTCGGTGAGGCCTGAGCCGCCGAAGGAGCGGACGGCCTGGAGGTGGAGGTAGTCGGCGCGGTAGGAGGCGAAGAGGGCGGCGAGGGGGAGGAGGAGGAGG